>NZ_JAUBTK010000050.1:0-54591 GCF_036702455.1 Microcoleus sp. D2_18a_D3 | reverse complement strand
TTACGGATATGGGTTGATTTACATTCTGGGCATTGCATAAATTATTCCTCCTATTCATACTCTAACTCAGCAACGCCGATTAAAAATTAGAGATTAAAGATTTGAATAATTGGGAATGGCTGATGAATTAAGGGTTTGGAGCTTCCCTATAATTGCATTCTTGTTTGAAACTGGTGTTAAAAATCGCCAACACATCCCCAGACGAGGCATTTGTCCAGGGGATTTTTGCTTTGGCGCAGAGCGACTTGTGCGACGGTTGTTGCTTCTACTTCGCCGTTGGGGTAAAGAATGTGGATGATGTCACCGCTGACGAAGGCGAGGGGATTTTCTTGACAATTGCCCGCATTTCTGATAGGAAAGTTAATTGTTTTCATGGTCGATCGCCCTGATGGTATTTGCAGTGCTTTTAGCTGCATATAAATCATCTGTCATTGGCCGCAATTTTTGTGTGATTCCTATGAATGTTGAGCTGTGATAAAAGTAGACAATCGGAGCGATCTCAGTCACATAATGGGGAGCATCTCAATGAAAGCAGCAAAGCTCGAAATTGGAATTAGGAGTCAGGAGTCAGGAGTCAGGAGGAAAGAAGAAGAAGGAAGAAGGAAGGAGGAAGAAGGAAGGAGCCATAATAAGTGTTTTTACAAATATGAGATGCTCCCCACATAATGGGAGGTGGCGCGATCGCCCCGCGACAATCGCAAAACCAAAATAATCGCCAAAAATTAGCAGTCGGGCTTGTGCGTAATATCAAATCCGTTAGCATCGGAATAGTAAATCCGAGTTCACTGTTCACTGTTCACTGTTCACTGTTCACGGCGTCAACCGTCAACAGTCAACCGTCAACCGTCAACATCATGTATGAGTGTAACCGGAAATGATATAAGTGCTAATCTGGTACTGTTCTTAACCCTATCCGTACAGATTAAAAACCTTGGCTAAACAGCGACTAGACACTTTATTGGTCAGCCTAGATTTGTGCAGTTCCAGACAGCAAGCTCAGGCCTTGATTCGGACTGGGAAAGTATCCATCAACCAACAGGTAGTTGACAAACCGGGCACTGAGGTTGACATTGCAGCAAAAATTCAGATCAAAGAGCGATCGCGCTATGTTTCCAGAGGCGGCGACAAATTAGCCAAAGCTTTAGAAGTTTTTGCGATTCCCGTTGCAGGCAGAATTTGTCTCGACGGTGGCATTTCCACAGGCGGTTTTACCGACTGTCTGCTGCAAGCCGGCGCTGCCCTAGTGTACGGCGTAGATGTTGGCTACGGTCAAGCAGATTGGGGCTTGAGGAACGATCCGAGAGTAATTTTGAAAGAACGCACCAATTTGCGGTACATGACTGCTACTGAGCTTTACGGCGACTCTGCGCCAGCAGATTTGGCGGTAGTAGATGTGTCGTTTATTTCCCTGGATAAGATTTTACCCGCGCTGTGGGAATTGTTGATACCACCGCGAGAAGCGGTGTTGCTGGTAAAACCGCAGTTTGAGGTAGGGCGCGAGAGAGTCGGGAAAAAAGGCGTAGTGCGAGACTCAGCCACTCAAGCGGATGCGATTTTTCAGGTGTGGAAGGCAGCCACAGCTTTAGGATGGCAGCAACGCGGCTTAACGTGGTCGCCTTTACTTGGCCCGGCCGGTAATATCGAGTATCTTTTATGGTTGGGGATCGATCGCGAACAAGAACCAGACCAGATGGCGATCGAAGAGGATGTTGTGAAGGAACGGATCGCACAAGTCACCAAAGCGGCCGCGCGGGAACTTGTCGATCGATTGTAGATTGTAGATTGTAGATTGATTTCAAGATGTCAAGCTAATCTATTTTAAAAATCAAATTTGGAACTCCAGATTGATCTAAAATTTCAATTTTTTTGTCAATCAGACTCCTAAACTTTCACAAGAGTGAATAATTCCATGCAATCATTCAAACAAGCCGGCTCGATTTTACTCTACGTTCTAGGTGCCATCGGATATGTAGCAATTGTAGCTAGTATTGTAGGCGTTTCAATGCTCATCAAGTGGGCAGCTCTGCTACTGGCAGACAAATTATTATATACAATTCTGATTATCGGGGATTTGTTGAGGGGTATCGAAATTATTGAACTGTTAAATATATTGGTATTTGCATTTATCGGTATGGGAGTGGGTGTGGCGACAAGGCTTCTACACCCTCAATACGGTCGCAAAATTAGTGCGGCTTTGTTGATAGTTATAGTTCCCTTAGTTTTCATGATTACGCCAGCCATCAGATATAATTCTTGGCTGGAAAAAGTAGGAGAATCCGATAAATTATCGCCTCCGGAAACTGCCACATTAACTAACTCATTTTTGAACAGAAAGGTAGGACTGCCTGGTTTTATCGGTTATTACGTATATAGTGGTCAGTTTCCGGTTATTCCGACGAAACAATCAGAGATGAAAGACCTTGACAGCTTTGAAAAAAAAGTTAATTCCAGATTTGTACAGTTCACAGGTATTGCTCCGACTATTGTTTCTTGGTCAATGCGGGTTTGTTTTTGGCTGATTAGAATATTTTACTTTTCTATAGCGGTAATTGCGACCATCGCTCATTTTAGAGAAGGCGTTAGAATCGCGAGACGGTAATACGATTTTCGATTTTGGATTAAAGAATTGGGAATCACGGATGAATATCGTGGTTGGAAGCTTAGCTACAGTTGCATTCTTTTTTGACAATTGTATAAGAATAAAAGCAGTAGGGTGCGTCAGATCCTAGCTCTTCGATTATTCACAAATAACCATCTGGTGACGCACCCTACTCAACTACTAGGGCAATTTTTAATTGCCAATTTTAAACTCTTGCTGCAGGCGATCGATAATTGTATTACGCTCGATGGTGGCGAGAATGTCTTGAATTACCGTATCTTGTCCCAAGGGGCCCCAGGTGCAGCCTTTTTCTAAATAAACTTGGGCGGCGCGACCGACAGCGTAGGTTCCGTAAGCTGCTAAACTAGCTTGAGTGACAGCAACTCCGGCAAAAGTAGAAAAGCCGATGTGCGGGGCCGCAGCGGCCGCAGTTTTGCCAAATCCCAACAGAAAACTGCTACCCAATTCTCCCAAAAGTACGCCGCCAGCGCTGGAGAAAATGGTCTGCCAAAGTTTCCCGGCTTCGTAACCAGTCATGGGTAAGCCGTAAAGTCTGGATAAAGAGCGAATTAAGGCTAAATCTGCGACACTTGCTCCCATTACATCCAAGAATGCCACTGGATTTAAACCGACAGCTAAAGCTTTATATTTTGCAAATTGCCAGATTAAATCTTCGGCTTCTGTTTGTCGCAATTTGAGAACGTGACGGGCAATGTTTGCTTCGGCATCTCTAGCTTCAACTAAAGCATTTAGAGCGAGGAGCGATCGACCTTCTCTGTTAAGAATTGTCAAAATTTTATGTTTGAGTTCGTCTATCTGCGCCGGCGGCGACTCCCATTCGTGACTGACTCTTCCGTCGGACCATTCCACCCGCACTTGCACCGGCGCTGGTTCGGCGGCTACCATGACTATTTCTAAAGATTTGGAAGTTTTAGGCGGTGATTTTACAGTAGATTTATGGGAGGAGTTGTTTGGGCGATCGGACAAATTTTCGCTATCTGTTTCCTCTATTACCACAGCGGCTGCTAACTCTTCAGAATTTCCCAGCGTTTGCAAACTTTGGTAAATAGCTTTTCTGTCTAATTCTGGATACAGGTCAATTTTATTAAAAACTAAAATCACCGGTTTTTGAGCTGTTTGCAATTCGCACAGCGCTTGATATTCAGTTCGGGTGATATCGCCTGCAACGACAAACAGAATTAAGTCAGCTTGGCGAGTTACTTGTTTCGCCATTTCGCCACGCACTTCGCCGCCAACTTCATCAAGTCCGGGAGTATCGATTAATTCTACTTGCACCCCTCCTTTCCCCCCCTTGCCAACAGGGGGTTGGGGGGATTCGTCGCTGTCAAGGAAGGATAAAGGCACACTCCAGCGCACGGAACGCGGCCACTGAGTCACGCCGTTGAGAGGGCCTGTTTGCAGAATTTTGTGACCTAAAAGCGCGTTTAATACGGCTGACTTGCCACGGCTGACTAAGCCGAAAGTAGCAATGCGGATTATGTTGTGGTCTAGTTTTTCTGAGGTGGAAGTTAAGATATCTAACTGATATTGCAGCGCCGCTTCTAATTCTGTATTATTCGAGTTTTTTTTCCCTTGGCGCAGGTGGGAATAGCGCGCCAGGGCTTCGCGCAAACTGGCACGGGCTAGGGATAAGCGATTTTCTTGAAGGGAATTGTCAGCCATTGGCGATCGGCTTTTTTAAGCAGGTATAATTGATCGTCGAATTATAAATCCTATTTCTTATTTTAATACAATTTTTCATAAATTTATAATTTTTTAGTTGTCAGTTTTCCAAAAAATATTGAACGGGCAAGATGCCCGTTCCACAATAACAAAAAATTTTTGTGGAACAGGCATCTTGCCTGTTCGTTCCACAATAACAAAAAATCTTGGTGGAACAGGCATCTTGCCTGTTCCTTTATTTTAGTTAATTGACCAAGGAAAATATTAACTGGTTGCCTGGTTCTGCTGGGGAACAGACATCTTGTTGCCTGTTCCACAACAGAAAAACTGTCTTGTGGAACAGGCATCTTGCCTGTTCCTTTATTTTAGTTAATTGACCAAGGAAAATATTAACTGGTTGCCTGGTTCTGCCGGGGAACAGGCAAGATGCCTGTTCCACAACAGAAAAACTGTCTTGTGGAACAGGCATCTTGCCTGTTCCTTTATTTTACTTAATTGACCACCGACTTAACGGTTTCGGGCCCAGATACCTGAGTTGACATACTCACCGACCTGAAGGTGCGGTGATTCCTAAGCCTCACAACTTAGGTTTCTGCTTCGAATGCAACTGCCTCTACCCACAAGGAGATTTGGTCTTACGTTCGCTCCACAGACTAACCCCGCAAGCCCTGCGGTTTTATGTGTCGAATACCAACAAAAATCTTTGTTGTTTGATTCTAGGGGTGGACTGCCCATTGCCCTGTCCTCTTTTCCCGGTCTACCGATTTTTCTTCCCCGTTGCAGTCATTGCAAGCTTTGGTGTTAGGGTTTATGTCTCCATCGTCGCGGGTGGGTCATTGACCAATTATATTCTAACACAAAGCCGTCCTAAAAGGACGGGGTTTCTACCCCATTTTTTGATGAAAGGCGACTCGCCACTTGGTTGACGAAAGATTGCAAGAAAGAAACTTGCTGATTTTGCATAAATACTGCTTGCAAAGTTTTAGTCAACTGGTCGATATTTAAAATGCCTATTGCAGCATTTTCCCCTTCTCGACTTTGGAAATATTCAATTAAACTTAGTCCAGCTATTCTGGTAAAATATGCTGCACTAATTCCCTGCACTGCGCCTCCGGCTACGTAGGTGACAGCATTGCTTTTCAGCAATCCAGTAATAGTTTGGGTAGACATTTCTACCAACCCCAATTTAAACATTTGACTTGCCAAAGTTGCCGCTACTGTCTTAGCTTGGTCTAAGGAAAACTTTTGCTGGTAGATAGCGCCGAGGTCGATTACGAGTTGGGTGCTAATGGCGGTTGTTGCTAGCAAGTCTAAAGCTGGAACCGGGTTAGTAAAGACGGCGGCGGCGGCGATGTACTGATATTGTTCGATAATGGGAATTGCCCGATCGCGCCTGACTGCATTTAATAAGGTTTTCGCCTCTAACTTGATACTTGCAGCCTCGCGCACTGCACTCGCCCAGACCAACTGTTGCCGTTCTTCAGTTAAGATTTTAGTCAATCTTTCCGTCAGCCCGTCGAGTTGAGAGACTTGATTTTCGATGCGTTCTTGAACTGTGCCGTCCGCTTGGTGGCGGCGAACTTTAATAGAATTGGGAGAAGCTGCGATCGCAATTATCTCTTCTGTTCCCAATATTCCTTGCATTTTCTGCTGCAAAGAGTGCAAAACCTGCGACTGCTGTTCTGGCAAATATTGGTCTTGTTTGTTCCAGACTAGCAACACGCGCTGACCTGCGGACGCTAGCTGAGATAATGTTTTAAATTCCGAATCTGTGATGTCGCCCGCTGTTACAAACAGCACTAAATCACCGTTGATTTTGGCATCGGCATTTGTATTAGCAAACAGCGCTGCTGTTTCTTGTAAACTAAGCTTTTGCGGGTGTTGAGAAGCCCAATTAGAATTTAAAACTTGAATTAAGGCAGTTTTGCCGACAGCTTTGCCGCCAGTTACGGTAATCCGTAAATCTTGTCTATCTAATTCGCTTCTGAGCCGATCGAGCTTTGCTGTTAGATTAGCAGGATCGGCGGAGTTTGGAGCTTCTGAGGCTAGCAATTTAATTGCCGCTTCGGAAGCCGCGATCGCTTTTTCGGCTGCTTCCCTGTTGGCCAGGGGTTGCGGGAGTGCGAGTTCTAGTTTGGGGGATTGTTGCTTCCACCACCAATACCCCGCACCTGCAGCCGCCAAGCCGATGAGTGCCGTTTCGCCCATTTCTGAACCCGAATGCTGTAGAGTTTCCAGCAGCCACAGCGCTGCTGAAAGTCCTATTCCGCCTATCAAAATCGGTCGCCGCAAGTTAAGTGTCATTTTTCCCTTCCTGTGGGTATTGTCGCCAAGCTTAACCTTACCGGGCTTGGCCTCCCTCCCTCTATTCCATCGTACCTCTGTGGCATCCAAACTGGCAGGCGGGCGATCCGACTTTTTGCGATCGGGATTTGCGGCCCCGGCGACAATCAACCTTTTGCACTTCTACAAATGGGGAATATTGGGCCCAAGCCCTCACTACAAACGGGGAGATTTTTACAGCACTTTTCAAATATAAGAGTTAATTTTTTGTTGGTGTTGGTAATGCTTGAAACTGCGATTGAAAAATATCAATTATTTGTTTGGGAATTGCTCGCGGGCGCATGGTGGTAACTTCAACCCAAACCCAAAGCGCCTCTGCTTTTAACAATATTTCGTCACTTCCAGCCAAGCGAATTTCGTAGCGGCGGACAGCGCGCGGGCCGCGCATTTGTTCGATCCAAGTGGATATCTCCAATCGATCGCCCGAGGCTGCCGATCGCAAATAGTCAATCTCTATCCGTCGCATTACAAAGACGCCGCCCAATTCCCGGTAGCGATCGAGTGTAAATCCCAAATGTTCTAAATGTTCGATCGCAGCGTGTTCTAAATAATGCTGGTAAACAGCATTATTTACGTGACCGAGAGCATCCATTTCATAATGTCGCACTCTAATTTCTGTAGTAAATGGTGTCAATTTCTCACCTTTCCACTTGTTGCGGTATTTTGTAGTTCCGAGTGCGATCGCACTCTGGGTCGATACTCGCTCAGAACTGATTGCAAGTTACACTCAATAGTTAAAACATCACTGCTTCCAGGTTAATCTTAGTCCTAGAAGCACAGACGGTCATCACCTTGGTTTTTTTACGACAATACACTGGCTTAAAACCCTAAGTCTCGGTTGAAAAACCCGGTTTCTTGGTTCTGAGTGCGTCCCGGACTAAATCTTTGAGAAATCGGACGGGTAATTGTTTAGTCTCCCAGACAAATCCCTAAACCGCGAGCCGTTTTAACCAGAGTACCATCAAAGTCTACAGGTCTGTATTTGGCGATCGCATCTTCCAGAGGAACGCTAACAACTTCCCGCTTTTGCCAAGATACCATGCAGTCGTATTTCTCTTCGGCAATTAAATCAACTGCTGCGACGCCAAAAGCAGAAGCAATTAACCTTTCTAGCGGTGAAGGAGTCCCTCCGCGTTGAATATGTCCCAAAACAGTGACGCGAGTTTCTGCACCGCTGCAGTCAGAAATTGTATCCGCTAAATACTGACCAATTCCGCCTAATCGACTTTGACCTAAGCGATTTGTGTGCATTACTAATTCGCCTTCTTCAGTGCGAACTGCCTCCGCTACTATAATTAAACAGTAGTTTTTTCCCCGGTCTAGGCGTTCTTGGATTTGGGCACAAATTTGGGAAATTTTGTAAGGGATTTCGGGAATCAGAATTATATCAGCTCCCCCAGAAATTCCGGCACTGATCGCAATATGTCCCGCGTCGCGTCCCATGACTTCAACAATCATGACGCGACTGTGACTTGCCGCAGTAAAATGCAAGCGATCTAGTGCTTCAGTGGCAATATTGACAGCCGTATCAAAACCGATGGAACGCTCGGTAATTCCGACATCATTATCTATTGTTTTAGGAATAGCCACTAAATTCAAATTGCCGTGTTGAGCAATCTTCCTGAGAATGGCGAGACTGCCGTCGCCACCAATGCCAATTAAAGCATCCAGACCTAGTTGATGATAGCCTTCGATAATGTCGTCAGAACGATCGCGTAGACTCCCATCCGGCATCGGGAAAGCAAAAGGGTCGCCCTTATTTGTCGTACCTAGCATGGTACCGCCAATGGTGAGCCACGAGTCTACTTTCTCAATATCCAACGGAATTGCTTCAGGGGGACGGCTCATCAATCCGTTGGTGGCTTGACGAATCCCCATGACTTTCCAATTGTAAGTTCCCGTTGCGCGGTAGACAACGGCTCGAATAACTGCATTTAAGCCTGCACAGTCACCTCCGCTGGTGAGGATACCGATACATTTTTGTTCTCCCATAATTGCCCGACTTTTGTTACTCTGAATATGAGTTGATATTTTTAGATCCCGATCGTCCAATCCTGATTTTAGACGTAAATAGGTAAGCGAAAATAAACTTTACTTTGTAACAGAATGTAAAGCTATCATAACTTTTGTGATAGCTTTCATAAGATATCGCTCCTTTGGGGGGCGTTTCACTCGTTTTTGACTACTTATGTATTTTCAAGCTTCATCGACCTAATTGAGTGCCTCATCTCTGACGCATCCCACAAGTTCGATCGCCAACTAAGTAGCATCGCCAATCACCGTCTCCAACAAAACATCAATTTTACTTGGGATTGAGGCGTTTAGAAACTTGGTTAATTATACCGCTGAGAATAGCACCCCCCATAAGAATTCCGAGGGCGGGATTAAATACGGGCTGCCAGAGACTGTACCACAAATCAAAACCGAGATTCACGCCAGTCGATCGACCTGCTACTGCGATCACAAACCACCCAAAAATGGCAAAGACGAAAAACACATCAGCTACTAAAAACAAGTTGAGCAAGTTAAGAAATTTATCTTTCATTGTCGAGGGTTCCTTTTGAGTGTATATGTGTCAACTTTTGGCAAGCGGTTGGTAATGGAGCGGATTGATAGCTGCAACTGGCGATCGAATAAAGATAAAATATCATTCAATTGTTTTCGCGCACAGGCTGTCAAAATATGGTTCGCTATACACTTCCTCAAAGCCCCGAAATTATTTTAACTGTCAAAGGGAAAGATTCAGCCAAAGCCCGCGAAGAAGCGATGGATCGGCTGATGGAACTCATGGATGAGGGCAAGCTGCCTACGGAACTCGTGGAGGGATTTGGGCCCAAGCAGTTTGTTGAAGTTAAGGATATCGAAGATGCTGCGTCTGAAGGCGAGGACGCGATTACTGAAGCAGTGCAGATTTTGAGCAATTTGGCAAGTCTCAAATTGAAAGTGATGGAATCCCGCGAAGAAGCACTCAAAATCCGGGCGGCGATCGACATTTTGTTTACAGATGAGGCTGTGACTGCCGAGGAAATTGGTCGTTTGAAAGATGGTTTCAAGGTTCTCAAAAACTTTGCTCAAGCTAACGTCCGCTATCGAGAAGCTAGAAGTAAAGCCGAAGAAGCGCGGGCAATTCTCGACGAAGCTTTGCAATCTGTAGAACCGGAAAACAAGGCGCAGAAGTCGGCGAAATAGCAGCAGGTTGTGTTAAAACTCACATCAGGCACCATTCTCAAGAACAGGCAAGATGCCTGTTCCACAAGAAAATTTACTATATATTGTGGAACAGGCATCTTGCCTGTTCATAAAAAGCTTATTGACAATGGTGCAACATCTGAGTTAAAACCTATTTCTGTCATTGCCATCCGCAACGAAGCAATCGCCGAGGTTTGCGATTGCTTCGTTTCTTTATTCGGACATACAATAACTCTGCTGCAAGACATAATATTAACTTTATCCACATTGAAATCAGGAGAAAATTGTGAACCAACAAACAGGAACTCTCAGAAACTCGATGTCCGGCAGCTTGCTGCTGGCTAAAAAGTTAGGCTTTCAACCAAGAACTGTGATTGATGTCGGTGCGGCATTAGGAACTTTTAATCTTTACGAAACTTTCCCCGATGCGCGACATTTGCTAATTGAGCCGATCGCCGAAAATGAACCTTACCTCGCCAAAATTTGCCGCCATCTCAAAAGTGCAGAATACATTATTGCTGCAGCGACCAAAGAATCGGGAGTTTTCACCCTCAACGTCAGTCCCGGTATGGTGCATTCTTCACTTTCTGAAAATCCTGTTACTGACAGCAGCAATCCTTATTTGAGAAACATACCAGCAATTACCCTGGATGGAATATGCAGGGAAAGAAATTTGCCAGGCCCGTATTTAATTAAAGTTGATGTAGACGGACAGGAAGTAGATGTTTTAGCGGGAGCAACTGAGATTTTGCAGCAGACTGAATATGTAATTGTAGAAGTTACTTTGTTCGGTCAGATGTATGATGTAATGAGTTTTATGAAGTCCCAAGGATTCGCCGCTTACGATATAGTTGATTTGGCATATCGCCCGATTGATTCAGCTTTGTGGCAAGTTGACATGGCTTTTGTTAAGGAATCCGGTCACTTCCGAAAAGAGAGGGGTTACGCGACAGGAGAACAGGATATCGAAGCACTTAACTCCCATCTCAAAGCTTATCGGGAAAGTTTCATCCAACACATTGAGACTCATTACAGCGACCCAGTAGAGCCGGAACCACAGGTCACTCAAGCTGTTTTGGGCGAAGATTATGTCATCATTTAACTCAAGTTGCTTCCATCTGATACCAAATCCTGGTCGCACTTCGCACGCTTGTTTAATTACTCCTCAACCTCTAAAAAACGGGTTTTCTAAATGCTGCTATTGTCGTCTATAAGCTGGCAATCTGCTGTATATTCTGCCAGCATTTTCATTTTGAAGGAGATTTATTGGTAATATTTTTACAGCCTCTGAGAACTGACATTTCTCAAAGTTCTGTTCAGAAATAATATCAATTCCGGCAGTAAGGCCGGAATGATATCAAATCCGCGCTGCGAAAGTCGGGCGTAAAGTCGAATCCCGATGCCAACAAATAATTGCTCAATTTTCATTTTTTTGACTCCTCCTTCTACAGTCAACAGTCAACAGTCAACAATGATAAGGAGTGCAACCGGAATCGATATAATTTCTCTTTTGTTTTCTCCGTTAACTTCTCTGTAAACAGAAACTTTAAAATCTCCTTCAAGTTTTAGCACATAGTAGATAGAGCTAAGAGTGGTATATTTAGTATAAAATAGTTTGTAAAAGGAATTGAAGTAAGAACTTGAGGAGACAATACCACTCTGACTTAAGACAACTTTTTTTCATCTTCCTGGTAGTTTATAGATGCAGATTCATTACACTGTATGTATAAATCAGAAGCAGCGGCTGATTTGGGAAGATTTATTCCACTTACTATATTGATGTAATATGTACCTATTATGTTAGTAAAGTTTCTTCTTTTATTAGACTGAAATTAAGCAGTCTTAGCTTAAGAATAATTTGTAGATAGCTTCTAGCACGCCCTCCTTGAGGCATAAGTCCTATCCGATTTTTTTAAGTTGTGGATAAAGCGATTGATATCGCATCCAAGCCTCTTCTAGAGTTGGCTCAACTGATTGGGGAGTTGCAGCAAGCGTTGGTGTGGCTGCCAGTTTGATGGTGTCATTAGCATCTGCGTATACGCCAATTCCGATACCCGCCAGTAGAGCAGCACCACGGGCGGAAGCCGCAGCAACTGTAGTTGCATAGAGGGGTATTCTCAATACATCAGTCAGTAATTGTTTCCAAGGCATTTCTGCAGTTCCACCGCCTGCTAAACGCAGTTCTGTCGCTTTAAAACCTGTTGCTTCAAGTGCCTCAAAACCTTGTCGCAAGGCAAAAGCAACTCCCTCTAAAGCTGCCCTCATCAGGTGCGCCTGTGTGTGATGCAGTCCAAGCCCCACCCATGCCCCACGTACATAGGGGTCGAGGTGTGGAGTTCGCTCACCCGTGAGGTACGGCAAAAATGTCAACCCTTCACATCCTGGGCGAACAGAAAATGCTTTAGTATAGACTTCCTGCCAGCTCAAGCCGAGGATTCCTCGCACCCACTCAAGCGCTAACCCGGCATTTTGCATTGCTGCAAGGCTGTACCACTGGTTAGGTACGGCGGCTCGATATAGATGTGTGCGACCATGACGATCGATAATTGGTTGCGATCGAGGTGTAATGATTTGAGCGCCTGTGCCGATCGTTAGTTGAACCAATCCAGGCTCTAGTAGTCCGTTACCAAGTGCCGCCGCTGCGGTATCCGCAGCACCAGCGATAACGGGTAAGCCAACAGGTAAGCCGAGATGCTCTGAAGCAACAGTTGTTAGGTAGCCTGCGATCGCACTTGAGGGGATAATTTTTGGTAAGCAATCATAGCGTAGATTCAGGGCCCAGATTGCATCCTCTGCCCAGTTATCCGACACAACATCGTAAAGCAAAGTACCGCTAGCGTCAGATGGTTCTGTTGCGACTTCTCCAGTCATCCGTAACCGCAGCCAATCTTTTGGCTGAAGTGCCCAACGCGCTTCGGTGTAGACAGTAGCCTCGTGTTCTCGTAGCCACAACAAAGTTGGACCCGCCATTCCAGCCGTAATCGGGTTGCCCAAGCGCTCTAGAATAGCTGCATCGATCGAATGATAAGTGTTAAGCGTGGCAAAGGAGCGAGTATCTGCCCAGAGGATAGCAGGGCGCAGGGGCTGACCCGACTCCGAAGCTAGCACAACGCCGTGCATTTGCCCTGAAAGTCCGATCGCCTGTACCTGATCAGCGTGATTTCCCACTGCCTTCCTAACAGCCTCGCCAACAGCTAACCACCAATCTTCTGGTTCCGACTCAGCCCATCCAGGGTGGGGTGCATGAACAGGATAAGAGCTTGATGCTTCACCTATAGTGGTTCCGTCTGTCGCTAGGAGCAATGCCTTAGCAGAGCCCGTTCCTAAATCTATACCAAGTAGCATGATAGTTAGTCCTCAAATCATTCAGTGTCTTAGCAAACGGGCGATCGCTTTTACCAATTCCTCTGGTTCAACAGGCTTGGAGATATGCATCCCAAATCCGGCAGCTAAGGCTTGCTGCTGATTGATCTCTCCAGCATAGGCAGTAAGTGCGATCGCAGGAATCGTGCCTCCCTGTTGAGGTGACCACTTTCTAATTTGCCGAATCAAGGCATAGCCATCCATCTCTGGCATCCCAATGTCACATAAGAGTAGATCGGGGAGAGATTGATTCAGAAGGGCCAACGCCTGTACCCCCGAAGCCGCTGTGGCAACTTGTGCACCAGACTGCATCAGGGTGAATGCTGCCAACTCCCGCATATCTGCATCGTCGTCCACAACCAAGACCTGAATACCTGCTAAGTCTGCCGCACTTTCTGGGTGCCTGTCATCAGAAGAGGATTCCGGTTCTACGAGGTTTAACGGTAGCTGGATGGTAAATGTAGCCCCTAAGTTCTGTCCTAAGCTGTCTGCTTGAACGGTTCCTCCATGCAGTTCGGTAAAATGACGGACGATCGCCAGCCCCAATCCCAATCCGCCAAATTGTCGAGTCGTTGTCCCATCTTCTTGACGGAAGTAGTCAAACACATGAGGTAAGAAGTCTGGATTGATGCCTTTTCCAGTATCTTGGACTTGAATCTGAGCATAGGTGCCAACTTGCTCTAGTTGCACCTCGATTCGTCCTCCGGCTGGGGTGAATTTCACGGCATTGGAAAGGAGGTTCCAGACTACCTGTTGGAGGCGATTCGTATCACCTGAAACCGTTCCTGAAATAGGATTAAATGTGGTCTGGATTTGAATGTGTTTGGCATCGGCTGCCAGTCGTACCGTTTCCAGGCCGGCTTCAATCGTTGCTGCTAGATTCACACTCGCGACGTTTAACGTCATTTTTCCTTGCAGAATGCGCGAGACATCCAACAAATCCTCAATTAATTGCGCTTGCAGCTTGGCGTTGCGTTCGATCGTTTCTAGGGCTTGCTGGGTTTTTGTGGCATCGAGTCGCCCAGTTCGTAGCAATTTTGCCCAGCCCAGAATCGGATTCAGGGGGGATCGCAACTCGTGGGACAATACGGCTAAAAATTCGTCTTTAATTCGGTTAGCGGCTTCTGCTTTTGCGCGATCGCGTTGAGCCAATCGGTACAAGTGAGCATTGTCGATCGCCAAGGAAGCACGACGTGCCAATTCCTCTGCCAGTTGCAAATCTGCTGAGGTATACCGTCGTCCAGATTCGGCTGAGATAAAGGAGATGACTCCTAGAATTCGTGCCTGAGTTCGTAGTGGCACCGTCATTACAGATCTGAATCCAACCTGCCGCAGCATCTCTAAATGCTCTGAATCAAGCGCTGCCTGTACCAATAGTTCATCGGGAATATCCGGCACAAAATCAGATTGCCCAGTTCGCAAGGTGTATGCAGCACCGCGAGGGTCATCCGGGTTCAGCGGATACTTTTCTCTAATCTGATATGCCCATTCCAGCTTGGCAGGGTTGATGTGAGCAACTGCAATCTGCTCGATCGCACCATCCTCTTCTCTCATGTGAATCGTACACCAGTCCGCTAATTCCGGCACTGTAAGCTGCGCGACTTGCTCTAGAGTAGTTGGATAATCAAGTGAGGATGCAAGCACCGCACTTGCCTCAGAGAGAAAACGTTGTGCACGTTCTAACTGCACCCGTTCTGTCACATCTACCACATACACGAGAATGCCTTCGACCTGACCATTTGAGTTAACAGTTGGAAGATAGTAAACGTTGTAGTAACCGGGACGGCGATCGCTGCGTCCGGGAACATTCACCGCAAAGTTGGGTGAAATGAAAGGATTCCCTGTGGCGTAAATCTGATGGAAGACTTCAACTAATTTGGGATCGGATTGACCAAAAAGTTCTGGAATTGAATAGCCTAAGTGTTGCTCGCGGGTTAATCCATTAATTTCTGCTAATGCTTCGTTAATGGCAATAAATCTCTGCTGTGCATCTAACAGGGCAAGTCCAACCGGAGACGTGTCAAAAATAGTTGCCAGTTGGCGCTGTGCGGCTTCGGCTTCGGATCGTGCAAGACGCTCGCGTTCTAACAGTTGTTCTCGTTCTTGTTCTGCATACTTGCGCTGCGTCACATCCAGCACCAGCGATAACACCGAAATCATCCGTCCCGATTCGTCCCTGAGACTGGAGTTATACCAGTCGCAATGCACAATGTTGCGATCTTTCGTGTAATTGCGGTTGTATGAAAAAATATGGGGTTCTTCACCATAGACCAGCCGTTGGCAGACTTCTGTCACCGATTCGAGGTCTTCCTCAAAGACAAAAGGTATCTCTGTTAAAGATTTGCCCAGAATTTCTTCGGCTTTCCAGCCCAAAATGCGCTCTGCACCAGCAGACCACCGAATGATTTGAAAGTCTCGATTCCATTCAACGACTGCCATTGGAGAGTTTTCAACATGGAAGTTGAGCTTTTGTAGGGCTTGACGCAACGCCTCTTCTGCTTGCTTGCGTTCTGTGATATCAATGACGACACCGATCGAGTGCTTGGGATTTCCCTGAGAATCATAAGTAAACTGTCCTCTCGCTTCCACCCAGTGAATGGAGCCATCAGGCCAACGCAGGCGATGTTCATGGTGATACTCCTTCTTGTCTGCTATGGCTTGCTGAAGTTTTGCATTGGTTTGTGCTAGGTCATCAGGATGAACCCGACTTGCCCAAACCTCATAGCAGGGTTCGGACTCATTGGGTTGCAGACCGAGTACCATGAAATGTCCTTCTGACCAAAGCAAGGCATCGGTCTGCATATCCCAGTCCCACGTTCCCATGCGTCCGACCTTCAGCGCCAGTTGCAGATGAGCTTCACTTTCTCGCAATTCCTCTTCTGCCCGCGATCGCTCCACGGCTAGCCAGGTTTTTTCAGCAATTCGCTCCATCAGCACCACATCTTCCTCCGTCCAGTGGCGAACAGAGACATGGTGCAACACCAACAATGCGACAAATTTCCCCTCTTTCACCAAGGGAACACATAGCAGAGACTTGGTTTGGATTGCATCGAAGGCAGCCGCCCCAACTCCGGCAGTCCGAGAATCGCGATCGACATCATCCACGACAATTGTTCTGCCCTGTTTTAATTCAGCAATGAGTTCAGGGCCAAACGAATCTAGGTGATGTCTACCCACCACGCTGATTACACCATTGCAATAATCGCGATCGACAATGACATATTCCTGCGTTGGATCAATTTCGCCGTAGGTACAGCGAGTGACACTAAAGTGTTGCCCTGTAGCACAAACCACCTGCCACATAATTTCTTTGGGGTCTTGAATGGCACGAATCCCCTCATTCAATTCGATTAGGAATTGTTGAATTTCTTCTTTCTGCAGGAGGTTCTTGAGCAGTTGTTCAATTTGTTGCCTTGCCCGCACCTGGGCTGTCACTTCAACGTTATAAATCAACACGCCTTGAATGGTTCCCTCTGCATCCCGCCAAGGCGGACAGATGCAGTTGAAAAATCCCTCTTCCAACACACCATCACCGTTTTTATCCCAGTAAGCAGGCGATTCATTCCGAATAAATGTTTCTCCCGTCCGGTAAACGCGCTCAATGACATCAAAGTAAATTTGCCCCTCTAGTTCCGGGAAAACATCCCGCATTGATTTCCCGATCATGTCTGGAGTGCGCCCAGTCCCTTGCTGATAGGTTGGATTGGCAAATTCATACACAAGATCGGCACCTTTAACAATTCCTATCATGGCCGGCAATTGCATCAGGATGTCATGCAACCGCTTGCGTTCGCTTTCTGCTGACCGTCGGGCAGATTGTTCTCGTTTTAAAAGGCGATCGCGCTCTGCTTCGATCTGTTTGCGTTCTGTGATGTCAACCGAAACGCCAACCATGCGAACTCCTCGCCCCGTTTCATTCAGATAAACTTGTCCCTGACTGTTGAGCCAGCGTATAACGCCGTCTGGACTAATTACCCGATACTCCTGTGCGTAGGACTGTTCGACTGCAGTTGCCCGTTGGGCTGCTTGGATCACCCGTTGTCGATCGTCTGGATGAATGAGTGCAAAAAAGTCTTCTCCTGTGCCTTCATGAAAACCCCAAACGTCTAGAGCATTAGCAGAACACACCACTCGATTGGTTTTTAAATCCAGCTCCCAGACCACCATCTGAGCCGCCGTCAGTGCCAATTGCAGGCGTTCTTGGCTCTCTCGTAATGCTTGTTCAACTTGTTTGTAATCAGTCACATCACGAGCAATACTCAGTACGGATGCAACAGAATCATCGCTGGCAAATTCAGGGACAATACGTGCCTGATACCATCGAATACTATTTAGAGTCGGAAACTTAAATTCAATCGTTTGTTCCTGCCCTGTTGCAAAGACTTGCCGTAAAATATCATGCCAAAAACGATAGAGGTCTTCTGGCATTCCTAGCTCAACATTGGTTTTGCCAACAAATTGCTCTGAGGGAATACCTGTTGCCAGTTCTACAGAAGGGCTGACATAAATATGGCGAAACTCTGCATCAATTCTGCTAATAATGTCTGGGGCATTTTCCGCCACCATCTTGAACTGTTGCTCTCGCTGCTGCAGTTCCAATTCCAATCGCTTGCGATCGGTCACATCCCGAAAATAAACGGCTACCCCTGCTGTAGAGGGATAGGCATTTGCCTCTATCCAACGCTGGACAGATTCCCCAAATTCTTCCCAGGAAACAGGAACCTGTTCGATCGCTGCCCGATGTAGTTCCCGATAGGCAATTCCACCGACCAACTCAGGAAAAACCTCGTTCCAAACGTGCTTTCCCAGTAGCTCTTCTGGCGTTTTGTGCAGGATTTTAGCCGCCGCCCGATTCACGTAGGTGTAGCGCCAGTCGCGATCGAAGGCAACAAAAGCATCCGTAATGCTTTCAAGAATCGTTGCTACCTTGCGCTCAGTTTCTTGGGCTGGGAACAACTGTTCGCCTTCAAGAGTGCGGGCAAAGCGTTCAATGACTTCTGAGCGAGAAATTCCTCGCCTGTGAGCCTCTTTATCGAGCGATCGCCATGCTGTATTAGTCAGAGATACGCTCACTCGTTGTTTCATCTCCGAGTTCCAATTGCTAACAAACTTGCCTGTGGCGTCGCGCTTCATGAAGATTTATCCGTATACATACACGGTCTTCTCCATTGAACCTGAGTTACTCACTCAGGAGAATCTGCCTTAAGATAGATGCTTTGGCGAGAGGGAAGATAGGCAAGAATGACATCAATCAATATTGCGCTGTACTGGCTGCTGATTTCTTAGGGGTCTAGGATTCTAGCCTGTTTAGGTGATTGGTCATGCGATCCCGTTTGAGATCAAAAGAAAACGGGATTGCATTTTCGTGCATACAGCTATTTTAAGAAGTTGATATTTCAAAACTGGATGCGAGTGAATTAGTTGGCTCGATCGCTGCTACCTCGCTCTGCCGCTTTTTCTACTGCTTCCCGTGCCGGCGTAACTGCTTCGCCCACGTTATCTTTTACCGATTCTATAAATTTTTTGGTACTGGGGGCAATGGGTTGATCGAGATTCAGCTTTTCTCGGATATTGTCAAGTACACCACTGGCATCCTTCTCTGTATCGCTTGTTGGCTGGCGATCTGGACGGGCACCTTCGTAAGACTTAGCTTCAGCGGTTAAAGGTGTAGCGATCGCTTGCATTTTGTTGCCCGACAATTCCAATTCGGAGCTAAAAATTAGCGCTATTCCTACAGCAAAGATTATTCCTACTCGCAGGCAAGTTGTAACTAAGCGCGATGTAAACTTTTTCATTGAAAAACTCTGTTTTTTCTGTGACGACTGTTATACAGAATAATTGCTGTTGTTGGTTGGCAAATCTATCTAAAGATAGGACTTGATGTCAATTTATGGTGTTAGCATCCTTCCCAAATCAACCTCAACAAAAAAGTTTTTGGCGCTGTGGCGTCAACAGGCGACCGATCGCAACTACGAACTCAAGAAAGGTACATTTACTACTTCCCCTGACACCGATCCGACTTGCACTTTCAGCCCTTCGCCCCCCGCTTTTGTGCGGATGTAAGCAAGACCAAAAAAGCCGGATTCAGTTTCCGTAAAACTGGTGAGTTTGCCGACTTTTTCTTCTCCGATGGTGACTGCTGTTCCGGGTTCAACCGCACCGCTCAAATGCACGCCCCAAAGTTGCTGTTTGACTCCTTTGTAGGTGTTCAACCGGGCAATTGTTTCTTGACCGATGTAGCAGCCTTTGTCATAGGTAATCGTGTGTAAAAGGCGGGCTTCTAGAGGGTTGTAATCGTCTGTGAGTTCAAAATCGGGTGTGGGGCGTCCTTGTTCGATTCGCAGTTGTTCCCAAACTCGATCGCCCATCGGTACGGCCCCAGCTTTGACTAACTCATGCCACAAGTTGGCTGCATCGCAAGCTTGTGCAATTAACGTGTATCCGGGAGTCGCTAAACCGCTACCAACCGCAACTCGAACCCCCCCTTCATCCCCCCCTTGGTAAGGGGGGGAAAGAGGGGGGGTTTTTATCAATTTGTGAGTAGCGTAAGGTTGATTTTCGAGTTCGGTAACTCCGATTTTTTCTAATAGTTGAGTGCTTTCCGGGCCGAGGACACTGAAAGCAACAGTTGTATCGGTTAAATCTGTTAACTCGACGCGATCCATTGGGAAAATATAGCGATCGAGTAATTCCAGCAGTTGCTGGCGGCGGTTGGCTGAGACTAGCAGCAGTACGGCATCTTCTGTAGCGTAAGCGGTGGCGAGGTCGATCGTGCGGGCGGTGGATGTGACGAAAACGGTGTCGCAACCTTGACCGGGTTTGAGTATATTAAAGTTATTGGTACTTTGATTGTGCAAGAACCGCAGGCGATCGCTGTCTGAGATTTGAATGCGTCCCCAGTGAGTGCGATCGTACAAAGCCACACTTTTTTTAGTTGCTGCGATCGCTTCTGCATCGTTACCAAAACTTACTGGCACAATTTCTTTGGTTGTTAACTCTGCAAAAGTAGCACCAGCCGCTGCTTGAATGTCGTGCAATTCTTGAATCAGCATAAAATTTAGTTGACTGTTGAGTGTTGACTGATGACTGATGACTGTTGACTGTTAACTACTGCTTTCCTGTCAACTGACAACTGACTATTTGCCCAAATTGGCGAATATTTCTTGTATTAATTGACTGGCTTTGGCATCAAGACGATTCCAATCTACATCGCCCGTGTCATCGTCAATCAAGCTAGTGTCAATTACGACTTCCTGGCTTTGGATTTGACTGTGGGCGGGCTGGTAGTTGACAAAGCAGACTCGATAGCAAAGTTCCCAAATATCGACACATCTTTGCTCGCCTTGAAGCTCTAAAATTAGTTGATAGCCCGGAATTGGAATCTGCACTTGTTGATAAGTGCCCGTCCAAACTGACTCCTCTAATTGTTTGCGGATGTTGTCGATCACTCGGATCATCGCTGGCTGCATGAGCAGTTCAGCTTGCTGCCACGCGATCGGGCTCGTTATTTTAGGCTTCATATACAGGGTTCTCAAAAAGAAAATCAATAAATTAATTTTCTAGCATTGGGTGCCAACTTTTGAGACATCCGCCCCAGAATGTTCAATTTAGTCTTGACAACTCCCTGTCCTAAAGGAGCAGGGATTCTTGGTTCATTGGGACTACTCATGTAGCTTGCCCTCCCCAAAATTCACTGCGATTTGCCCAACCGCTGTATATCCACGCTGCAATACTACTTGCGCGGCTGCAACATCTCGATTTGTTTCATAGCCACAGGTTTGACATTTATGCACTCGTTGGGATAACTCTTTTTTACCTGTATGGGTTTGACATAATGGGCAGGTTTGACTTGTTCCGTTGGGGTCTACTTTTGCGAAGTATGCACCTCGCTTAAAGCAAACATGGCTCAATATATTCAGGAACTGACCAAACCCTGCATCAAGCGTGTGCTTGCTCAGCCTTCCGGCTGACATTGCTTTGAGGTTCAAATCCTCAGCAAATACTGTGTGGGCTGCGTTGCATAAATGATGAGCGGTCTTGAAATGAAAGTCTTTGCGACTGTTCGAGATGTATTCGTGGTGCTTCGCTATTTGGTGATGAATTTGACGAAACTTTCTAGAGCCTTTTTTCTTGCGCTTGAGTTGACGTTGCAGCAATTTCAGCTTGCGTTGTCCATCCACAAAGAATCGAGGTCTATCAATCAATTCACCATCAGAAGTTGCCAAAAAATGTTTTAACCCTAAATCAATCCCTAATCCATGTCCTGAAGGTGAGGCTTGAGGTACTTTGATATCACATTGCAAACTGAGCATGGCATAGTAGCCAGAAGCCCTCTTAACAACGCGAATTTGCTTAACCTCAAACCCTTGAGGGATTGGACGCGACAGGTGCATTTTAACTAACCCAATCTTGGGCAGGTTGACCCAATCGGCACCATCAAACTGTTTAACGGATTCTAGATTCAATTGAGGGAACACAAATGAGCGCATCCGCTTTTTAAATCTAGGAAAACCGTGTCCTCGTTCCCACATTGCCACAAACGCTGCCTCTAATTGGCGCAACGCCTGCTGCAAGACATGGGTGTGAGGCAATTTCAACTCAGGAATTAACTTCTTTGCTTGGGCCAATGATTTGCATTGGGCTGCAAAGGTTGGACGCGGTGCATCATCCGGGATAATGTATTCCTGCTTAATGCTGCACGAGTTGATATCACACTTACGAGAATTAACCCAATCTTTTCGTTCTCGCAATGCAAAGTTATAGACCTTGCGGCAAATATTGAGCCACTGGTCGAAAGTTTGGCGTTGCGTATCGGTAGGAATGAGCTTGTACTCGTAGGTGAGATTTAACATAAAACAATTGTAGAGCAAGTCTGAACAAACAGCACTGCATTTATTCAAAATCCTCTTCGGAGAAATTCAGAACCGAAAGTCCCCCTAAAAGGGGGAGGCTTGTATCCCATTGTTTTCTGTCACCCAATTCAACAGTCAACCCTCAACAGCAACAGCCGTTCTCGGCTTGACGGCTAAAAACGGCTGAAACTGTTGATATTGAGTTATCGGATGGGTAATGTAGGATTTGAACCTACGGCATCCTGCGTGTAAAGCAGGCGCTCTACCACTGAGCTAATCACCCAATTGCACTCACCGGGATTTATCATATCACAGTAACTCAGAAAGATCAAGTAAAAAAAATCCTAAACTTTAAATGCCCTCTGGCCGCACCCACGATCAAATAACCATGTGGAGTTTGCCCTTGGTGGCAGCCCTCACCTTTGGCCAGACTCAGAGCAGCAACCTGACTTTGCTCGTTTCCGGCAGCTTCTTATTCGGCGGGCTGATGTTTGGCCCCGACTTGGATATCTACTCTTGCCAGTATCAGCGCTGGGGATGGTTCAAACCGATTTGGCTCCCGTACCAAAAAAGCCTGCGCCACCGTTCTTTTTTGTCCCACGGCCCTCTGATCGGCACTGCTTTGCGAATCTTGTACCTCGCTATCTGGATCGCGGTTCTCGGAATCGTGGGATTGGCAATTGCCGAAAAAGTCGGAAACTTCGGCTGGAATTGGCAGGATGTGGTTTTGAGTTACGGGCGATCGATCTGGGAACACCACATCGAAATTTTAGCCGTTTACATCGGTCTAGAATTGGGCGCTATGAGCCATTATCTGAGCGATTGGGGCGGCTCGGCTTACAAAAGATTCAAAAAGAAAGGATTAAGCGGGTTGCGCCCTCCTGGCACAATTAAGAGGCGCAAACGCCAACCTCCCCGCCGCACTTCCAGCAAATCTAAAAGGTAAATTATTATGTCTAATTCTGAAAGTCGATCGCTCACAGCACTCAAAGAACTTATAGAAGTTGTGGCCTCATTGCGATCGCCAGACGGCGGATGTCCTTGGGATTTAGCTCAAACTCCCCAAACTCTAATTCCTCACATCATCGAAGAAGCTTATGAAACCGCCGACGCGATTCGCAAAGGAGATAAAGATGCGATCGTCGAAGAATTGGGCGACTTACTGTTACAGGTAATTCTGCAAGCTCAAATTGCCAGCGAATCCAATCAGTTTACCTTCGCCGAAATCGCAGCAGGCATAACAGAAAAACTAATTCGGCGACATCCCCACGTCTTCGGCGATGTCGAAATCAACAGCGTCGATGAAGTCAACGAAAACTGGGAAAAAATCAAAGCAGCAGAAAAAGGCACAACTTCGGAAAAGCCCGCAACTTTAGCCTCGAAAATGAGCCGTTATGCCAGCACTTTGCCGCCGATAACCGCCGGGATGAAAATCTCTCAAAAAGCTGCGGAAGTGAGTTTTGATTGGGACAGTGTAGACGGCGTTTGGGATAAATTTCACGAAGAAATGGCAGAATTTGAACACGCTCTCAAACACGAGGATAAGGCAGCGCAGCAGTCAGAATTGGGAGATATTATGTTTGTGTTGATTCAATTAGCTCGCTGGTACGGTTTAGATCCGTCGGCTGCTTTGCAAGGAACAAACGATCGGTTTGTGCAGCGGTTTGCGAAGGTAGAGGCTGCGTGCGATCGACCTTTGTCAGATTATGCCCCAGAAGAGTTAGAATCTCTGTGGCAGCAAGCTAAAGCTTTAATAGCTAAACAAAAGGGCGCTGAGTAATCAATCACCGCAGATAAACACAGATAAAATCCCATCCGCGTTCATCTGCGTTCATCTATTGACATCTGCGGTTAAAAACTCCCAATCTAACTAAATATCAGCAATCAACTACTCATAAAGCTTCGCGTCATTGTACGGCGGATGTTCGCAGGCGATATAAAGCGCATTTGTCGGTTCCAGGGCTTCCCCTGTCACCGGATCGATCGGCTTGAGCACAAAGCATAACAGAGAGAGCGATCGCCAATCCAAATTATCCAGCTTCCCGCGTTCGTAACGGTTGACTGTTGCCGCACTGATACCCACATCTTTAGGTACGGGTTGATTTGTAGCTGTGAACAGCGCCTCTTCATATCCCTTAGTTTTGAACTCTGTTTCGCTGACAGACCAGCCTGTTGTCTGTCTTGCTGCTTTTAAAATCTTCCCCAAACGCATCCGCCCCGTTTCAGTGAAGCGAACGGGACGCAATTCCTGCTCTTTGTCTACCACAGCCTTGTTAGAGAGTCCTGACATTTTTCCCACCTACGTTAACTCTCAAACTAGCACAGCATCAATGATTGAGGGTTCACGAGCAACATCTGAGCTTAAGAAGTTTAAATTAAGTTTTCTTGCACTTGTGCAATAAGAGTCTGATATAGTAATATGTAATTGACTCTAAACAGAACTTGCCTCTCAAGCCCTGAGTATACAGCCATGACAGCACTATTTCGCCGCATCCAACCCTCGAAAAAGCTCCGCATCACCGTCAGGTCGATCGCCCAACTGCTCAAAATCAGCCAAAATCAAATTAAGCGAGTCGAATCTTGGGCTTTCGTGGTTTTTGTGCATCGGCGGGACAGAGGCGGACAATTTATCTCGTACCGCAGGCTGGAAGAATGGCAAAATGCGATCGCCCATCATATCCAAACCTGCCCCAGCCTTTCCGAACTCTCGCAGATCAAAACATCCATTCACTACGACAGCCGGAAATTCAAAAAACAATTTATCCCAAAAACACTTGACTTTTTAAATCAAATGTGCATTGAAAAACAAGACGAACTCAACATCTGGGAAAGCTTAAACAGCATGGCTTCCTAGCAGAAATGAGGCAGATTTCCTTGCCAAAAAACAGAAGCGAAACATTTGCGAGCAATTGCGAGATAAAATCACCCCAAAAATCACCCGCGAATGCTCCGCCACATTCATGAAAGCAATCACCAAAGCAATTAAGACATTGCTTGAGCGATATAATCAAAATAAGGAGCTGCTTCCTTAGCATCCTCCTGATTGAGCAAAGCCAAAGAAGCTTCCTTCAAACAGCGGATAGCTTCGACCATGCCAGGAACAGGAACGCCCAGAGAATTATACATTTCCCGAACGCCAATCAAACCGATGCTTTCGATCGGCTCCTTGTCACCCGCCAAGATACCGTAGGTAATCAGGCGCAAGTACCAGCCGTAGTCGCGCAGACACAAAGCCCGTTCGCGCTGGCCGTAAGCATTACCTCCGGGGGAGATAAAGTCAGGGCGTTTTTTCCAGAGTTTTTTGCTAGCTTCTTCAACAATTTTTTTCTCACTGTCAGACAGCGCAGTAGCAATACGCACCCGCTGTTCTCCGGTTTTAAAAAAATCTTTGATGCTTTGAAGTTCGCCGGTACTGGGATAGCGAAGTTCGTCGTCGGCTTGGAGAATTAGTTGGCTAACTACGCTCATTGTTATTCAAAAGAATTGAGGATATTTGAGAGTAAGATTAATTGACATTCTCATCCGTTAAAGATGAGATTCTTGGTTGGGCGATTTACTTTGCTTCTAACATTTATCAACATTAGAAGTAGCGGGTAAATCTCCGCAAACGTTATGCTTGATGTTCAAGCCAGTTTCCCTGTGTTCCAGGGTACTGCGGGAAAAACTCAAAAACTGCGAGTAAGAGTTTTGATGTCGGCAGACACTTTGACTGTTTAACGAGTTTTTGCTACCTCGCCCCAACAGCATATCGCACAGGATCGATCGAGACAACTCACGGCAGGCTTGACTTGCAGGTTGAAGCTCGGCTTTAGCAGCAAGACGTTCAGCAGCAGGAATACAGCCTGCTATTGAGCTTGAGTGCGATGGATGGAGCCCCGCTTCGCTACGACTTATCTCAGGAAAGAGAGAGCGATATTGCATTACCATATTAAATCCTACCACGACTACTTGTGACCAAATCTAAATTCCCGACCCCAAACTCGACGAAATTGGCAAACCCTTGCCAGCAAGGTCAACTGATTGAGATAGAGATTACCGACTTGACAGACACCGGCGACGGAGTTGGTCGTTTTGGTGAGTTAGTAGTGTTTGTGCCCGATACCGTGACGGGCGATCGAGTCCTTGTCCGCCTCGTGCAAGTCAAATCCACCTATGCTACAGGCAAGCTGGACACACTTCTGGAAGCCTCGGAACACCGCATTCGAGCTAACTGCATTGTCGCCGACAAGTGCGGTGGCTGTCAGTGGCAGCACGTAGATTATCAATATCAGCTTGCAGCCAAGCAAAATCAAATCATTCAAGCCTTAGAAAGGATTGGCGGATTTAGCAATCTGCAAGTTGATGAAATTTTAACTGGAAAAATCGAGGGATTTCCCCAATTTTTGGGATACCGCAACAAAGCGACTTATCCCGTGGCAATATCGGCAACAGGTCAAGTCCAAGCAGGTTACTATCAAAAAAGCACCCACAAATTAGTCAATCTCAATCAGTGTCCGGTGCAAGACCCGCGCCTCAATCCTTTGTTAAAGGAAGTCAAAGAAGACATCCACTGGCGCGATTGGCCAGTCTACGACGAAAAGAAACATACAGGAGAATTGCGTCACTTGTCCTTGCGGATCGGACGGCGCACTGGCGAGATGCTGCTAACTTTAATAGTTCGCACTGGAGAGTTGCCGGGACTCGAAGAGCAAGCATCAGAGTGGCTGAAACAATATCCTCAACTGGCAGGGGTTTGTTTGAATATAAATCCCGCTCAAACTAATGTGATTTTTGGTACCGAAACTCGCTGCATTGCGGGCCGTTCTTATCTGCGAGAAAGCTTTGCTGGGATGAATTTTCAGCTAAGGGCTGATACTTTTTTCCAGGTCAATACTGAGGCTGCTGAAGCTTTGTTAGAGGTAATTGTAGGCGAATTGAATTTGCAGGGAAACGAGGTTTTGGTTGACGCTTACTGCGGAATTGGTACTTTTACTTTACCCCTGGCAAAACAAGTAAAAATAGCCATTGGTTTAGAAGTGCAACCGGCGGCGATCGAACAAGCCCAATTAAATGCTGAGTTAAATGACGTGAGAAATGTCGATTTTCAGGCGGGAACTGTAGAGAGTTTGCTGCCTTCCTTGGGATTGACACCGGATATTGTGCTGTTAGATCCGCCGAGGAAAGGTTGCGATCGCGCGGTTTTAGAAGCTATCAAGGAAATCAAACCAAATCGCATTGTTTATGTTAGCTGCAAGCCTGCTACTTTGGCTCGCGACCTGAAGATTTTGTGCGAAAATGGGGATTATAAGTTAGCGCGAGTGCAGCCGGCGGATTTCTTTCCTCAGACTTCTCATGTTGAGTGTGTGGCGTTTTTGGTCAGGTGAATGAAAGGGCGATCGGTTTTTGGGAATGAAAGCGCGATCGCGCTTATTTGATTCTTGGCATTTTGGTTGAGTGTTATAATACTATTAGTGCTAAGTTTTTAAGTGCGTGGGTTTGGAGAGAATGGAAAGTAGGTCTTTGAGTAAAGTCTATGTCGGCTAGGGATGTTTTCCATGAGTCTGTGAAATCCGCTCTCATGAAGGATAATTGGGTGATTACTCACGATCCGCTGAGGCTAAAGTTTAGCGAAGACGATCGGCTCAGGATTGACTTGGGGGCGGAACAGCTTTTAGCCGCAGAGCGAGGTGTGCAGAAGATTGCGGTGGAGGTTAAAAGCTTTCTGAGTGAATCAGCTATGTTTGATTTCCACCTAGCCCTCGGTCAATTTTTGAATTATCGACTAGCACTCAGAAATTTGGAGCCAGATCGATCGCTCTATTTGGCAGTTCCCATCGCTGCCTATAATTCATTTTTCTCTCGTGCTTTGCCCCAAGCGGCGATAGCTGAGTATGATTTGAAGTTGTTGGTATACGACCCCACGAATGAGGTGATTGTGGAATGGATCGATTAACTAAATATCGGCAGATTGTTCGCACTTTCCTGATGGAATATAGCAAGACTAAACCTATCAATGACGGCAGTGAAATTCAGGTATTATTTGACACCGAACATGACCATTATCAAATAGTAGACTTAGGTTGGGACGGTCACAATCGGATTTATAGTTGCCCGCTCCACTTAGATATCCGAAATGAAAAAGTCTGGATTCAACGCAATCAAACCGATGAACTGATTGCTGAGGAGTTAGTGCTGATGGGTGTGGCGCGGGAGGATATTGTTTTGGGGCTTCAGCCTCCCTATGCAAGGCAGTTTACGAGCTATGGTGTTGCTTAGGCTGTTGCGATCGCCCTTATAATGTCTTGTCACAAGGGCGATGGCGTTTTTTTAATGAAGGTTATTGAGGCTTTCCCTCCTCCTTTTCATCCATTGATATATTAAATTCAATCATCAGCATCGGCGAAGAGGGCGGATAAATCTCGATAACCACTGACAACTCGAAAGATTTCTACATTTTGTCCGATCGGCATATAGAGGATGAGATAGTTGTCTATGGAGAGACTGCGAAGCAATGGTAAAATTTCGTCTCTTTGTCGTCCAATATTGGGAAATTGAGCAATTTTGGCGAATTTAGCGTCAAGATTGCTTAAAAAGCGATCGGCTCGATCGAGTCCCGATCGACTGGCGATGTAGTCTGCAATTTGCTCGATGTCTTGAATTGCGGGTTGAGTGAGGCGAAATTTGGGACTCATGTTTCTTTTGAACTGTAGCGCGATGCCTACGGCTGGCTACGCCTACGCAAATTAGCTCGAATTTGTGCCATTGCGGTTGCACCGTCTACGACTTCACCGCATTGGGATGCTTGCTGACCAATCAGTGCGTCTTGTTGGAGTTCTTGCAGTCGTCCTTGATAAATGTCTTGCTGTTGTTCGAGTAGTTTAATGGCTGCAAGGATAACGTCGATCGCGCTGTTGTATTTGCCGCTGGTGAGTTGGCGCTGCACGAGGGCTTCGACTTCAGGAGGCAAAACAATTTGCATGGTGTTTGAGAGGAGGGGTGTTGATTCTATTGTAGGCGATCGCCCTAAGCTTGATTTTCGCAAGTCTATCGAATAGCGATCGCGCTTAAATTTACCTCGCTATACCTCAGCAGCTTGTCGGTCTTTTTGAGATTCTAGCCAACGTTCGTAGGCTTCCCTGTCGCCACCGAATCCATCGATCGAAACCTGACGATCGGGCATTGGTTTGAGCGCTGCATCGATCGGATTGTAGCGACAATAGCAGATAACCACCATGCCGAATTCGCTCGAACCACTTTCAGGAAGGTTGGGGGTGTAGGTTTCGACTCTAGCAACTTCCCAATCACCTGTTTTGTAATGGGTACTCCAACCGTGGAAATTGGGTTCGTGTTCTGCTTCAACCCTGACAAACTCGGTTGGCCTGTATCCTGGTTGCGGGATCGGGCGATCGGAGGAATCGAAGTATTCAGCAAGGATGCGAGTCAGAGAATGAGTGTGGGATAGCATTCGATCTTCCCATCCCGGTTGCCGCCCTTCGGCTCTAAAAACAATGTATTTACGCATCGTCATCATCCTGTTCGTGAAATGGCTTAGGAAATTCTGTTTTACCATCGAACACGCAATCGGCTTTCAAGGTGTCACCCTTAAGTTTTTCTATCCTCTTGAGTGTCCATCCATATTTAGTTTCCATTTCGTAGCAGTATTCATCATCGGTGGCTGCGTGACGAGAAATATTCTCGTCTGGGTCATAACGCAACCAAGCTGGGTTTTTTGGCATTATTGTTATTACTCCGAGTGTTGAGTTGACAACATTGGGGAAATCGTTTTGCTGCAGTGCTGCAATCACTGCATCAAAGCGTACCTGAGATGATAAACTTGTTTTTGGCGGTACGTCAATATGACGCGCCAATATTTTAATGAAAAAAGACACAAGACCCCAAGAGAGTGCATCACCGATCGAGGCTTTGAGGATTGAGCGAACAAAGCTATCTCAGGCTGAATTTGCGGTGCATTGCGGGATTCCGCTGCGTACTTATCAGCGTTGGGTTTCGGGTGAAACCGAAGCAAAACCAACACCCCGTCAGTGGAAAGTCATGATGCGGGTATTGCAGATTCAATCTTTTGAGGAGGTTCCTGATGATTTTGGCCCGATTAATTCGACAGGGGATGAAGATTAGGTATTTGTCTTTTGGGTTAGGGGCGTGAGCCTGCTTCATGAGATTTTGATCGGTTCACAGCTTTTACTCAAAGAGTGTTCCTTGAATAGCCACGGGTAACTGTACAACAGATGTTTTCTCTTTCTTGCGGTGTTCTTGTGTGATTAGGTCAACCCCTTGTAATGTTGGGGGTCGCCAAAGTATTGAATCATCTGGGTCGTGGTCGCGCATCCGTTTCAATGCGGTGTCGCGACTATTCGTAGCATAGCAATAGCTACATCCAAAAACGCAGGTTTCATAAGCACCGATATCCACGGACTCAACACAACCGCAATCCTGTCGAGTAGGAGCAGCCTTGAGACGACTTTCTCTATCAGGTCGCAGCATCCTAACTATATCAATATCAATGCAGTGGGCTTTTTCAATACTTTCTCCTGCCAGATTATCATCACAGCACGAATACAACTTAATTCCCCGTGCAGCGGCAATATCATGTAATTGCTGAAGCAGTTGGCGTTTCTCCTCTAGACAGGGGCGATCGAACTTTACGTTGTACTTTTGTGCCACTTTCCCTAAGTTGCGCTCTGTTTTGCCGTAGAAATCGACAAAAGAAAAGTAACAGCGCCGAGTGTAGCCTTCCAGGTGGCGACTGAGGAAGTCAAACTGCTCTAGATGGAAAGAAGGTGGAGTCAAATCGCTAAGTACGATGGGGTCATATCGCCACTGGACTCGATCGGCAGAAAGACGCTGTGAAACTTGCTTAAAAGTATCGATCGATACCGCAAGAGGCGGATTGCTGCCCTCTATTGCTTTTGGATAACCAATCATGGTGAAATGAAAATAGAAGCAGTAACCGCGATCGGTCAGAAAATCTAGGTGTGGCAGCAAAGGCTTGGGATTGCGAGTCCAAAACACAATAGCTAAGCAGTCTTCCGGTTGAAGTGAAACGCGGTAAACTTGCCTGCTAAATGGGTTTAACCAATGGCAAAAACCTGCTCGAATGCGGTTGAGAAACCACTTCGAGTAGAAGGCGGGAATATCAGTTCGACGACTGGCACTGATAATTTTCATTGGACTTATGCGCTTGACACCTACAATTATTATATCGCACCTTTGACAAAAAAATCAACAAATGCAAAACCATCGTTCTTTTCATCCTTATATTGCAGATGCCTATACCGCTGTACATCAATGGCTTGCAACTAAACCCGAAGTCAATGGATATCAAAATATAAGCTCTTACAAGCAGTGTGATGATAATAAAGAACCTTTCAAAAGTGCGGCAGCTCAATATAGCCTTTATTTTCCCACACACTATTTTAAAGTCATCCATACTCTAGAAAATATTATTACTCCCGAAAAGTTGCTGACTTGGCTTGACCAGAATCGGAATATTTGCCTTGTGGATGTTGGGTGTGGTGCTGGCGCGGCTTCGATTGCTTTTGTAGAAATAATTTTACGTTTAAAAAAACAAGAAAAAATCACCCATCCAGTCAATATTTATTGTTTAGGTATAGATGTTAATAAATGGACTTTGGCAATATATAACAAGTTAATTACCCAAGTACAACCTAAAGTTGTTTCATCACAAATTAATTTGGAATTCCATACATTGCCCAAAAGTATTGGAGAGGCTGTAATTCCTGCAATACGCTGTTTGTCAAAAAAGCGGGAGCAATGGCAGCAACCATTTTTGTGTCACGTTTTAATGATTCATTCTACAGTTGTAGATTTGCTTAGCAGTCAGCACAAACGTGAACAGCAAGAATATGAGGACTTAAAAGAATTAGGAGGCATAGATTCAGATTTAATTGTTGGTAATTATGCTAAGTACAGCGAAGAATACGCCCTCGCCTATAAACTGTTATTTGAAGAAGTTCCAATCGATCGTCTCTCTGTAATTACGATTGGTACTGATGCAGACAGATTGCCTGTTCAAGAAATGTCAGATGCACTTGCTCAAGGATTTAAAAGCAGTCATCATAATGTAGACTCCAATTCACTTATTCAACAGATTTATAGAGTTTACTATGAAAACCCTATTGGCAGTTATTGGAAAGATATAAGAAAAAATAATAAATATTACTCAAATTTTCATGTGGACGTTAGCAATATCACCAGTGCCAAGTTGCACCAAGATAACGACTGGCATGAAGTTATAAGTACAGAAAATATAGAACGGGCTTGGGTGTGTACCCGCAAATATCTTTTTGAAGAATCACTTTTTGATGAAGTGGAGATCCGCCTATTTGAAATAAATCTCGAAGATAACATCGAGCGACTACAAAAACAACTAATTGCTTACGTACAAGAAGAAGCACATAAAGAAGACTATATTCCCTATAATTTTGTAAAAAGTTCATCAAGTACCCGTCCTAAAGGTTTATCAAGAATGGAAGTTGAAATTCTGTCAACAGCCATTATTCAAAAATTAGGAGGAAAAGCATCGCGCTTACAAGGAAATAGCTATGCTTATCGTTTACCAGCACAACGAGAACGTGAAACTGAATATCTCTATGAAAATTGGTTTACTGCATATAGCCTTTTTCTTTCAGACCTCCGAATGAACGCACAAAAATACGAAAATGGTGTAGTAATGCGTGTTGACATTGAATCTTACTATACAAGAATTGTACAAGATAGTTTACTTGAGTTAACAAAGGATTTAACGGAAAGCGAGCGTATCCGTTGGTTACTTAAAATATTACTTTCAAAGGAATTGGATGAGCAGCAAGTGGGTTACGGTATTACTCAGGGAAGTATTGGTTCTGCATTTTACGCTAACCTCTATTTAAAACAACTCGATCTAAGATTTGGTACTCAACCTAGTGATAATGAGTGGAAGGTGCTGTTTTCGAGATACATGGATGACATGATCCTATTTGTGCCAGATGCAGATGATGTCACCGCTGTTTTAGACACACTTAATCAAGAATTAGAAAAACTAAATTTGAATCTTAATAAGGAGAAGACAGAAATATACGATCGAGTTTCAGATTTTGTGGAAAGCATTAAAGAAGATGATTTATTTAAGCAGTTTAGCCAAGAATTTGATCTAGTAATGAACGGCTTATGGATTGGCAACTCTCAGTACCGCAAGGAGTTCGCAGGAGCTTATAGAAATAATGACTATCTCTGGGGACACCTAATCGAGCAATATCAAGAGTGTCTGTGTTCTATCAATATTTACATCAAAGTCCCCGATGTGAGCAGAAGAATATATAAGTATTTATTTAACACTAAAAAACGTCGGAAAGATTTAAAAAGAGAAGTAGAATTAACTTTTCCATCTCTGCCTTCGGAGGGTCGTCAAATGTCGAGTCGACAGTGGGCGTATGATTTCCAACAGTTAAACTCTGAGTGGATAGGAGAAAAAGATAGGTTAAGGACAAAATTAATCAATCTATTTCGTGAAAGTTTGAAAGAGATAGAAGAAATAAAAAAAGTACCTAGCGAGCGTAAAAACATCCGGAGGCAAAGAACATTAAAAACATACATTCGCTTTGCAGTTAATAAGTTGCTTATACTTGGCTTCACAGAGATAGTCAGAGATGTTGTTGAGATTTTATGTGAAAAGCCGTGGGTTTTGCGCGACCCCTTACAAATTTTGGAAAGTCTAGCAATACAAGGTTATCTAGTTGAGCTTATAGAGGTAATAGCATATTATCAAAACAGCCGTCATAAAATGAGCGAATATATACGCTCTGTCAGTCTTCGGGCTATACGTTTTTTACCCACAATTAATGAGTATGCTTGGGAAAAAGTGGTTGAATATTCCATAAATGGGACTTTAGTAGAGCGACTTATGGCAACAGAAACATGGTTGTGTTTGGCTTACAGTAATCTGTGCGAGCATCTTGTACAAGATAGTCACATAGAGGCTGTGTCGATAGCTTTACACAGCGAACCGGTACCAACAGCTAGATTAAAGAAAAACTATTTGCTGATATTGGGGTTGTATAAGCGGGATGCCATTAGTGACGAGTCGGTTGATAATAATGATTATATGCTCTGCGAAGCTTATAAAATGGCATTAGAAGGAAGTATAGAAGATTTATTTGAAGATTACGAACCAAAAATAATCCGAGATAAGTATTATAGTGGTAAAGATCCGTCTAGTGGAGATGGTGAGGCTGAGGTATCTCCATTTAGTTAAAGAGTCTTGACAAGTAGAATAAATATTGTTTTTCAAATGTAACTAGAAGCGAGTACCCCTCTACTTCAATTCTTGGTATTCTATACATTTTATCTCTCAAACTGAATCGCAATATTGAACTTTCTGTGAGTGAAAATATTGCTTGGCGGGGGGTGATGGCAAAAGTGGGAATGCAGTACAAACAGATGGTGGATTGCTGGGGTGCAAGCTAGATCCAGTCCGGCCTGAATCGGGGGGAGTCCAGAAGTATAGAATAGAGGTTGCGGAACCGGCACACCGCCCGATCGCTCGCCCCCAGCAATTTGTTACCCTAAAAGTAGAATCGAACCTCCCTCAACTGCATCCCATGAACAACGCTTCTCCCCTGATTCAAACGATAACTCCAGAACGCTGGGCCGGGTTTAGCATGGACTTTATAGGGGCGGGTTACACGGGTTTGTTGGTCAAAAACGGCCGCGCCGTGCGTACCCTGAAATCCGGGCGGCATTTCAGCTTCGCCCTTCCCCTGCTGGAACAGTCTCAAATTGTCCTCGTAGACACCAAACTCCGCAATTTGGAGGTGCAGTCGCACGGAGATTTTTTATCTAAGGATCGATTTTTAATTGATGCCACCCTGACTGTTATTTATCAAGTTATAGATCCGAAACGAGTAGCTTTGGAATTGTCCGATCCTATAGGTGCTTTAGCAAGTGCAGTTAAGGATTGTATGGGATTAGCGATCGGGCAAATACCCCTACAACAGCTTATCAGTCAAGGACGGCTGTTGCTGCGCCAAAATTTGCTCGATCGCGTCCAAGATTTTTATACCCTAGGTTTTAACTTAGAAGACGTGCGAATTGGCGATGTCAGCTTTCCCGAAACCAACGGAGTTATTCGCCAAGTTGAGGGAATGAGTGCCCGACAGGAAGCAGAAAATGCCGCCGCCCTGCAAATGAGAATTGCCGAAGCAGGCCGTCCGATTGTTCCTCAATCTCCCGTACAGCAGTTAAACTTAATTTCAGGTAATTCTCCTGCGAGTCTTCCAGCTTCAGACACAGCAGCAGGGTTCGATCGCGATTTACAACAACTAACACAACAACTTGCTCAAAACAGCCTCCCACCAGGGAGAAATCCTCCCCAACTTGCACCAACCGTACTCGCAAGCAGCGATCGCAAAACAACCGCATATTTAATCTACAAACTTTCTGGAGAAGCGATCGCCCTAACAGCCAATCCCTTTACAATTGGACGCGAACCAACCAACACTTTAGTATTACAAGATCCGCAAAGTTCGCGCTACCACGCTCAAATCCGCCGGGCCACTGACGAACTTGGCAAACAGCGGTATCAGCTTGTCGATAGCGGCAGTTCCAACGGCACTTTTGTGGGTGGGCAGAGGCTGGCTGCTAACGAGCCTTTTTGGCTGCCAAATGGCTGCGAAATTGCGATCGGCGACCAAAAATGGATCTTTCAAAATTCGTGAGTCAGAGATATGAAGATTTTTTTAAACAGCAGATAAACAAAAATGAATCTCATCAGCGTTCATCTGTGTTTATCTGCTGACATCGGCGGTTAAAAAATCCCAATTTGAGTAACTTGCTTTAATCACGATATACAAGTAATAGATGAAGATGGTTTTAAACAGCAGATAAACACAGATACAGCATATTCCATGTAGATGTAGAGCGCAAGAAACCGGGTTTCTAGCAACAGAATTAGTACCAGACGCGAGAACTGTAAAGAAACCCGGTTTCTGGAGTGTACTTCATAAACCTGGAATACGCAGATAAATTCTATCGGCTTTCATCAGTCAGGTTTCCGTAGGGGCATTGCCAAGAGTCCCCGCCCTTCCGACACAGCTAGACAACTTCTCCCTCCCCAATTCCCTATACTCCCAGGTAGAAGTCTCTTGCCAACCCTAGGGGGGATATCTCCACAAGCATTTCGAGCGACAATTTGTCAAGATTGAAAATATAAGTAGAGGACAACCGCATGAACTTTTCTATACAATCTGTTTACAACTGGTACCGCGACACCCTCCGCAACCCCAAATACCGCTGGTGGATTATTCTGGGAACCCTGGCATATCTGGTAAGCCCGATCGACATTGCCCCAGACTTTCTCCCCGTCATCGGACAAATTGACGATGTGGCAATTGCTGTCTTGCTGATTTCCGAAGTATCCCAAATGGCGATCGACTACTTTAAATCCCGCCAAACACAGACAGCCTCAGCATCCGAAGCCACCGGCAGCCCTTCTGAAGCCAAAGGCAGCACAGTTGACGTAGATGCAGTTTCTGTACAATAATTGCCAAAAATAATAGAGCGCTACAACCCCGACTTCTTCAAGAAATCGGGGTTTTTGTTTTTTCCATGGCAACTGCTCAGATCGTGCTCCAAAGCTGGTAATTTTAACTATGGTCAATCCGTATTAACAACAAATTTTTATAGATGAAGTTTAGCGAAATAGTACGAAGACTTAATTTAGCCACCAGTCGCACCCTCACAGCGTCGGTTGCTACCGATCCAGAAATTACAGGCGCGGCCCCAGTCGATGAAGCTGCACCCGGTACTATCAGTTACATAGAAGGTGCTAAATTTGCCCCTCATACAGCCACTACAAATGCTTCGGCTTTAATTTTGCCCTTAGATGAAAGCCTCCAAGCTCAATGTGACGATCGCAACATTGCTTGGGTTGCCGCACCCGATCCGCGATTGCTGTTTGCTGAAACGATCGCCATTTTCTATCAACCGTTTCGCCCAGCATCCGAAATTCATCCCTCAGCCGTCGTTCACCCCTCAGCAGAAATTGGTGAAAATGTCTATATCGGCCCCCACGTCGTTATTCAAGCAAAAGTAAAAATTGGCAGCAACGTTTGCATTCATCCAAATGTCGTAATTTACCCAGATGCGGAAATAGGCGAAGGCACTGTTTTACACGCTAATTGTGTCATCCACGAACGTACTCGCATCGGGGCAAATTGCGTGATTCACAGCGGTGCGGCGATCGGTTCCGAAGGTTTTGGGTTCGTGCCGACAGCCACAGGATGGGTGAAAATGGAGCAGTCTGGCTGCACGGTATTAGAAGAGGGCGTTGAGGTTGGCTGCAACAGCACGATCGACAGGCCCGCTGTCGGAGAAACCCGCATCGGCCAAAATACAAAAATCGACAATTTAGTACAGGTAGGTCATGGCTGTCAAGTAGGAAAAAATTGCGCCTTTGCTGCTCACGTTGGCATGGCCGGCGGAGTAAAAATTGGCAACAATGTAATTTTGGCAGGTCAAGTGGGAATTGCCAATCAAGCCAAAATTGGAGATGGGGCGATCGCCACTGCTAAAGCCGGAATTCACACCGACGTGCCCGCAGGTGCGATCGTGACGGGCGTTCCAGCAATTCCCCACAAACTATTTCTCAAAGCCGCAGCCGTATACAACCGTTTGCCGGAAATGTACCAGTCTTTGAGGCAAATTCAGCGCAAGCTCGATCGGTAGTCAATTGGCAGTTGTCAGTTGGCAGTTGGCAGTTGGCAGTTGTTATTAGTTATTAAAATGTGGCATCACCTAAACAACCTGCGATTGATGTCGCAGTCAATACCAGCAATTCTCAAAGTAATTGTTTTTTTTTCAACTTGGATTGTTGTGTGGCTTCCCGCAACGATCGTGCTGGCGATCGCCCTCAAATGGCATCCGCCCCAACCCCTGGGAAACAAAAAACTACCTTTACTCGCTTCCCTCTACGTGATTGCCCCCTTCATTTTATGGGCGACAAGTTGGATCGAAAACACATCTTTTGCCAAGTGGGGTTGGGATTGGCAACCCGCAGTTTTGATGTCATTACTGCGGGGATTAGGATTAGGAATAATCAGCTTAGTAATTTTATTCGGTCTGCAATTAACCGCCGGCTGGATCGAGCTAAAAAGCGGCGAAAGTTCTACCGAAACAGGCGAAAAAAAATTTAATTTTTGGACTTTAATTTTTAACCCTGCTAGTCTGCTGACTCTGTTATTAGGACTGTGGATAAGCGCCACAGAAGAGTTAATCTTTCGTGGCTGCTTGCAAACAATCCTCCAGCAAGATTACTCAATGCTAATCGCCGCAGCTATCGCCAGTTTCATTTTTGCGATCGCCCACCTAATTTGGGCAGCCAAAGAAACTCTACCGCAACTACCCGGATTGTGGCTGATGGGGATGGTTTTAACATTAGCCCGCATCGCCGACAATGGCAGTTTAGGATTGGCGATCGGCATTCACGCAGCTTGGATTTGGGGTATAACTACTGTAGATACAGAAGGCGCAATTAAACCTACTTCTAGCGTACCAGAATGGATTACAGGAATAGCAGCAAAACCCCTAGCCGGTGCAGCCGGAATTCTGCTACTGCTAGCAACAGCAGCCGTGCTTTTGTTAACTTAAATAAGACTTACCCTAAAAAATCCGGTTTCTTATAAAAGATTGGCTCTCCTGGATTTGTTGTAGAAATGATAGTATAGCAATCCTAAATCATTTGTGAATTTCTTACTCCCTCCCCTTACCAAGGGGAGGGTTGGGGTGGGCTTAAAAAAATTACGACTCATTTAGGATTGCTATATAAGCGTCTTCCTCATCCGGGATAGGGGGCCCGCACCACGATAATTTTTATTTTGCTGAGCACCATAAACTCAGGAGATTTGGATTATGATATCAATTCCGGGTGCACTCCTCATAATAGTTGACTGTTAATTGTTAACTGTTAACTCGATGTCGCAAAACTCAATGATGGTTGAGTTTTGAATGTTGACTCGATTTTACGCCCGACGATCAAGCGCGGATTTGATATGATATCTACTCTCTTGACTCAAATATTCAAAGGACGCGATGGCGGTGGTGGCATTGGCGGTTTAGCGATCGCCAGAGACTTAGAATAGCGAGCCTCTAAAACACCAGTTCTAAACTGAGCCACTTTTTCTCCCTTCCTGTGAAATACTATCACATTAACCCGACTGCTGTAAATAGTCAGATAGCGCTGTTTGACAATGAACGCAAGAATAATAAAGACAACACCGATAAAAATACTGAGAGTTAGAATTCCTAACCAAAACAGCCACCAAGTACAACCCTCTCCTGTTTCAATCGCTCTAACATCCTCAATCGGAATAAACACTTCTTTTGTTTCTAATCCGAAAAAAGATTCCGAGCTAATTTGTAACATTTCGCCTGCCAATTTAACCGTAATTGTGCCATTACTTTGAACGGGAACAATACCCACAATTTGACCAGGTGTACCGCTGATTTGGATGAGTTGATTAGATTTCATATTTATTGTCTATTGGCGGTTCGGAAAAGCTATTAGAGCGCCTCCTTTTAGGATTTAGCACGTCCGAAGAATTGTATAACAACAACCTCGACCTATTTGTTGACTCAAACTTGCTCTCCCTATCGCCACAAGTACCACTAAAACCTCCTGCGTATAATAGGAAAGCTGATGCCCATAGCTGTAAGGTAAATCTAACTTGCTGGCAACTGGTTTGAGGACATCGGCTGCTTCATCTTTATTAACTTGATGTCCCTTCAGTTGATTGTACAAATACTCCACTACTTCACAAGTAATGTTTTTTGTAAATACGATTGTAGGTCTTTGAGCCTTAATCACATCTACTCGATAGTTTGAGCCTTCACGGTAGACGAGGTGGCAGTTGCGTAATCTAACCTCTCCAATCAATTCGCTCTCCATCTCTTCCTCCTATTTGATTCTCTAAGCAATTAGCAGCGATCTATCTTGGGCAATTTACCAATAAAATTGCTCATCTTATATTTACTAACACCCAAACTCTTCCCCAAGTCTCCGCCTCAAATCTCCCGATATTGGTAATTGGCGCATTTCTTTGCAAATTGCAGCCGGAGATTCTCCATTTTGAATGCGCTGCCTGTAAATTCCAATTAACAGCGCTTCAAGACCGTACTTAGATAACATTTCTGTCGCTAAACCGGTGATGCCAAGCAAAGCAATGCCACCGAACATTCCTGCTGGCCCACCTAACATTGCCAAAGCCGTCGTAATTGCGGCCGCTCCTGCAAAACCTGTAGTTGCCATCACAATTAGAAGTAAAATCACAGGCAATCCTAGTCCAGCAGCTTTCCTAACAAACTCGTCCATAATGTCGCTCCTAGTCTGTATATAGAGGAATTAAAAATCAGAGAATTCTGTTTTTTAGCCTTGACTTCCGTTTAACAAAGGGATTCAATGAAAGAAGCCCCAAATTTTACTTACTTATTTCATGAATTTTTCCTAATTTATTGAAGGATTTGGTATTTGTTTAAGTTTGATCTCTAGTATCTTACCTAATCCCACTCCAAAAACTTGATAGACAAATCATTGGGCGTTGCTGAATCAAGGTATGAATGCCCCAGGAATGGGAATATCGTGAAATTTCAAGTAATGTATTAATAACTTAATAGAATGCTTGAGCATTTTCTCACATTTAGAATAACAAAGAGTCTTGCGATGTAGTCTGGCTAAATAATGTCTTAGTCTTGTATTTTCCCCTTCTACTCGTGTCATATAAGTCTTACTGATAATCTGATCGCCATCAGGAATAAACATGGGATATACAGACCATCCATCAGTTACATAAAAATAGCATTTCCCTGCACTTACTTTGTCCCATAATGGTTCAAATGTCTTAGCACTATGCTCCCCTAATACCCATCCTAAAATTCCTGGTTGAAAGTGGTCAACCGCTGCCCACAACCAGATCTTGTCGGTTTTTTTTTACATAAGTTTGTAATTCATCGAGCTCACCCACTTCTGGAATGACTTCAGGGTCATAAACATCTGGTAACAGTTTTCCGACTTGTTTTACCCAATTTATTACTGTCGTATGATGAACTCCCTTAACTCGTTCTATCGCCCGTAAACCCATACCATTGACGTACATTTTTAGGCAATCACGTTTGATGCTCTCGCTATAACCTCGATGGGGTTCATACTGATTGATGAATTGACGACCACATTGGACACAAATGTGATTCTGTTTTCCTTTCTTCTTGCCGTTCTTACGGATATGGGTTGATTTACATTCTGGGCATTGCATAAATTATTCCTCCTATTCATACTCTAACTCAGCAACGCCTAATTTTTCTTTATTTACGGCGGTCGCACTCCGTTCAAGTCGATGCTCTAGTTCCTCAACCGTTTCCTGGATTTGTACCTGAAGTTTGTTCGCCATATTGGATTTCCTCTACTTTTACCCTATATTTTAGTGTACCTTCATAGTGAATTGGTATGATTAACTATGAAGTTTACTTTATTTGCCCAAATGGAATTATCGAGCCGTACCCCAACCTGAGTAATTCATTAAGTTATTTATTTTTCATTCCTATGATGCTGAATCAAAATCTAGCAGGTTAACGTTCGCGCTCACCGGACGCAGATAAACTTTGCATCTCAACCTATCGACTGGTGCATTCCGGTGCAGCGCGATTGTTAGGTGGTGCGCGTACTTATCTCTGCTGTGAATAACAAACTCTATTCCCAGGGATTATCATCTGCCCATGACTCTTCACTATAGTCATCATGTATTGGAAAGGAACCGAAGCGGCTGTTTTCGTATTCACGTCGATGATATCCAATATACTTGCTTCCATCCATTCGATCTACGCTGTTGCAAGCATACCAATCTACATAGTCATCAGACTCATCGTTAGATTCTTCGCTATCGACAACAGATTGTTGATCATGATGAACTTTCTTCAAATGATTTTTCAGCCGATCAAATCTTACTAAAGAACGACATTTTGGGCATTGAACCAACTTCTGTGAACTGCTCATTTCTAAAACCTATCAGTGTATGGAGTGAATTGGACACAAATGTGATTTTGTTTTCCTTTCTTCTTGCCGTTTTTACGGATATGGGTTAATTTACATTCTGGGCCTTGCATAAATTATTCCTCCTATTCATACTCTAACTCAGCAACGCCAAATCATTGTTACTACGATCGCCTAGTTGAAGAGCATTATCCATAATTTCCCTGAATTCATAACCCTGATTGCGAGCTAATACACCCCCAAGCTTAACAGTCAAAAATTCGACTACAGCCCCGTCTCGTTTATCGATAAATTGGACGCTGATAGACTGAACTTTAGCCGTCTTACTTTGCTTGTTGGTCAACCGCCCTACAAGAAATCGCTGAGTTCCTGTATTTTGCATCGCTAATCCAGTTAACTCCAGTCCATTCACAAGCTGAACCCTAAAAGGGTCTGGCTTCCGCGTGTTTTCAGGTGGTTTGGGAAATCGACAAAGCCGATCGAGAGATTCATACTGTTTTCTTTCAGAATTCAACTGAAAACACCCCGGATACTCTTGGGCGATCGCCCTCGGAAACAGATTGAAAACAGACAGAAGCGCGATCGTAGGTAAAGCGGTTATCCACTTGACGCACCTAAACATGGTTTTTTACTCTCCAATCAGCAACGATACTCGTAAGTTGTTTTAGTCCAGCAGTTTTCACAGGTAAATCTGGTTTCGACCTCCACTGATTAACCAGGGTCAAACCCAAAAATTATGCAAAGCTGAGGGGAAAACTGTATTTAGGTTCGCTGAACTCAGAAAGCTCTCCGGCTGTACCGACTTTCTGAAACATCCAGCGCGCCTAACTGAGATTAATGTATCAAATATAGTTCTAGATTGTCAAGCTAATGCTCAGAAAAATCTCATTAAATGAGAAAAACTACTCAAAAGTCGATTTCACAAGGCTCTAGCCCCTCTAACGACAACTTAAACAAGCTCTAAACCTTTACAGATAAGTATCCCGACCTAAAAATGGCTCCAAATTTCAGCCGATCGCCCCTAAACTATTCTGTTTTGTATCTCGTTTACCCAGTTAAAAGTGAGAAAAAGCCCATATAATCAAGTTACAGCCCAAAAGCCTCAGTTTGCGCCACCCGTCACTTCTTCTGTTGTCTATCTTGTTTGTCTCCTTTTAAGTGAGAAAAAGCCCATATAATCAAGTTACAGCCCAGAAGCCTCTGTTTCCAATGCCAAAATTCCTGTGTTCGCTTATTTCGCGCGATCGCCCCGTCCTTTCCCAGCTATCTTTGAGTAGAACCGCCCGCTTTGTAATACCTGTATTCAACGTAGTATGAAACTTCCCGAAGATTTTTTAATAACTTTAGCCACTAAAGTTGGCATTTCCGAAAACGAATTTGAAGTCTTATCAAGAGCAATCAAAGGCGAATCCATGTCGGATATTTCCGACCAGCTTCGCGTTCGCAAAGATGCCTTACAAAAACGCCTGGGAGAAGTGTATAAAAAATTTGAAGTTCAAGGTGCCGGGCCGGGAAAATTAGCAAAACTCCAGCAAATTCTCGTAACTGAATACCAGAAACAAGTTGCCACTAACCGTCACGATACTACAACCGAAAGTGAAGTTGATCCAACCCTAGACAATACCGGCTTTCAAGACGCAACTAACCCTCAATGTTCACCGCGTATTGATTGGGGAGAAGTCCCAGGTCAAGAACCTTTCTACGGGCGTCATTCCGAAATAGAAACTCTCAAAAAATGGATAGTAACAAACCGTTGTCGAGTCGTCACAATTTGTGGCATGGGAGGGATTGGCAAAACAGCATTAGCTACCCAAACTCTACAACAAATTCAAGGGGAATTTCAAACCATAATCTGGCGAAATATCGCCACCTCTGGTTCCCTTGAAAAACTCTTGCCAGACATCTTGCAATTCCTATCTCATCATTCAGAAATCGACCTTCCAAAACCCAGCAACTCACTTATCTCCCAATTAATAGAATATTTGCGTTTAACCCGCTGTTTATTAATTTTCGATGAAGTCGAAACTATCCTTGAAAGCGGAAAGCTATCAGGACACTACCGCCCCGGATACGAAAGTTACCGGGAACTCTTCCAACAAATAGCACAAACCCCTCACCGAAGTTGCCTGCTTATCATCAGTTGGACTCACCCTATAGAAATTTATAATGTAGCAGAAGAAACCTTACCTTGTCGAGCTTTAGAACTGAGGGAATTACCAGAAAAGGATGCCAAACAAATCATTTTATCCGCCCCAAAAGTTTCTATTTCAGAGAGTAATTTGCTCTCAGAACTCATTTATCTATATGGTGGCAATCCCCTCCTTTTAAAAATAGCCGTCACTCACGCTCAAGATATGTTAGCGGGCAATTTAGCACAACTCATCAAAAAAACTCCCTCGGTTATTGAGGGGATTGTCCGAGATTTTTTTGAGCATCACTTTCAGGGTTTTTCTGAATTAGAAGTAAAAGTGTTGTCTTGCTTGGCAAGCAATAAACCCGCCACCCTTAGCGAGTTGCAATCCAGTCTACTATTTGCGGAAGACTTATCAGAATTGAAACTGGCTGTAGAAATTCTCATCGAGCGATCGCTCCTGAAAGCCCTCACCGACTCCGGGGAAGAACGCCTGACAGTCAGCCCGCAGGCTAGGCTATTTATCACCCATCAATTAATTGCTAAATATCTGAATCAAATTGGTTACAAGAAATACTTAGAGAGTGAGTTACAGACTGCAAAATGTTATTTAACACAAACCATTCGCTACAATCCAGAACTGCCAGCAGCTCACTACAATTTAGGGTCAACCTACGAAAAACTAGAAGATTTGCCCAACGCTCGCCAGCACTACAAAAAAGCAGCAGAATATAAAAACAGTCGCGCTGCCGGTGCTGCTGTCAATAATTTAGCTCGATTGGAAATTCTCAGCGAAAATTTTGACGTAGCGGTAGAACTCATTCTCTCCATTTTGCCACAAGTTAATGACAAAATGGTGCAAGTCACGCTCCACAAAAATCTGGGATGGGCTTATCTAGGACTGCAACTTTACAGTGATGCAGAGACTCACTTGGAAAAAGCAATTGAATTAGATAACTCCTATGCTGTTGCACACTGCTTGCTAGCACAAGTTCTCGAAGCAAAAGGGGATACAAGAGCAGCTCTTTCTTGCTGGCAAAAATGCCTGAATTGCTCTGCACAAGACCAACAACAAGAAGGTGTGGCGTGGAAACTTCCAGAATTAAGTATTTGGAAGAGTTTTGCCCGCGATCGCCTCAGCGCTTCGGGCAGAGAACCTAATTAATTAAATGACAGTATGGTGCGTCAGTAGTTCTCAGTTTTTCGATCCTACTTCACCATTTAACTAGCTGACGCACCCTACTGAAAGCTTGCTAACAATTAAAGTTATTTAGTTCGGAGGAACTATCGGATCGTCCTCTCCAAAACTGCATTTTGTTCTGCGCTCAGCTTTGGCAATTTCCATCAAGGGGTAACTACCAATGGCTGATACTAAACTTGCCTCTATATTGGCAATGATTTCTCCCGCAGCATTGGGAACCCCCATTGCTAATAATGTCAGGGGGGTAGATGAAATTATAGGTATCACAGCTCGTTTCTCCGTCAAAGAAAGGGATCAGGGAGAAGCTAGTTGGCCAACTGCGCTCTATTATTAACCAGGGGGTAGGGAGACAATTATGCAAAATTTTCTGAAAATTTTTCGCCTCATCAAGCTGCAAACCTTCTCAGTGCTTGCTTTACCGATTATTAAATTTTCTGTAAATCTTACATTGAGACGCAATTAAATCCTAGGCAGAGTACATCTCTGAGGTAAAATCAAGTCTAATCCTTTAATTGCTCAGGCATAGTCTCATGCCAATTCCCAAACTCAGTGAAGCGACGATCCAGCATAATACATCTGCCGCATCCCTCAAGCGCGGTGAAACTTACTATTTAGCGGGTAATGTTACTAGCGCTGTCCTGCGTGGCAATATCGTGCAAGCAATAGTGGAGGGTTCTGAAGTTCAACCTTACCGTATTACGATAAACTTTGATGACGCTAATGTGGCATCATCAAATTGTACTTGTGCTTACGATAGCTTTGGGTGGTGTAAACATATTGTTGCTACCCTGTTATTATGTCTGCGACAACCACAAATAATTGAGCAGCGCCCGACACTGGAACAGTTACTCGATCGCCTAAACGATGTACAAACCCAGCAATTAATACAAAATTTAGTAGAAAAGGAACCCTCACTCATTGATCCGATCGAACGATACGTTAACTTAAGTGCTATTCCTACGCCTCCACAGCAACCTACTAAAGCACCCCGTCGCACCTCCATTAATCCTGCTCCCTTTCGACAACAAGTACGACAAATTTTGCGAAATGCTGTGCGTTATTTCGACGAGGGATGGGAGGAAGAAGACCCCATTACAGAAGAACTATTAGATGTGATTCAGCAAGCGCAGGAATTGATTGCAGAGGGAGATGGTAACAACGCCTTAGTAATTTTACAAGCCATCACCGAAGCCTGCGTTAAAGATTGGGATGACGTAGAAGAATATGGCGCTGAAAGTTCTGATATAGCTAACGCTTTGGATGAAGCTTGGACAGAAGCCATTTTGACGGCTGAACTAACTGCTGAAGAAGAGATCGATCTCCAGGTGATGTTAGAAGGTTGGCAAGATCAATGGGATTGCGATTTCACCATGAGCTTGAAAGCTTTACGCCAAGGTTGGGATGACCCCCTAATTCAACAGGTACTTCAAGGAAACACTACTGGGCAAGAAATAGAAGCTAATGACGCACCAGAATGTGCTAAGAGCTTAGCATTAATTCGCTTGCAAATCCTCGATCGCCAGGAACGCTATCAAGAATACTTATACTTAGCGCAAGCAGAAAACTGCCCTCAACAATACTTGACGATGTTAAGTCGTTTGGGGAGAGTAGAAGAAGCAGTGAAAGCTGCTGCTACTCAGATGAAATCAGCGGAAGATGCTTTTGCTCTCGCTCAAAGTTTACAAGCACAGGCCGCCCACGCTGAAGCTCTCAAAATTGCTCAAACTGGGTTGAAGTTGTCAGGTAACTGCCTTTATAAACTGGCAATTTGGACGAGTGAGTTGGCTGTTGAATTGGGACAAAACGAAGTTGCATTAAATTCTAGAATGCGGGTTTTTGAAATCAAACCATCCTTTGCCGATTATCTTTTAGTGAAGGAGTTTGCCGGAAACAGTTGGTCAACTGTGAAAGCAAATTTGTTAGCAACTCTGAGAAGTGATAGAAGTTGGGGAGTTTCTGAAGCACAGGTTGATATTTTTCTCTATGAGGGGCTTATTGAAGATGCGATCGCTGTTGCTGATGGTTTGAGTGGCTACGAATCGGCACTGATTCACCGAGTAATGGGGGCTGCGATCGCCCACCGCCCCGATTGGGTGATCGCCAATGCTTGTCGGCTTGCTGAATCGATTATGGATCGGGGGAAATCAGAGGACTACGATCGTGCAATTAAGTGGTTGGAAAAAGCCCGCGCTGCTTATTTACAGATGGGGCAAAATCTTCAGTGGTGTGCTTATCGTTCTCAACTGATGCAAGTACACAATCGGAAGCGGAAGTTAATGGGGATGCTGAAGAGTCCAGATTTAGATTGAGGCTGAATTTTACCGTAAACCGGAACAAGTGAAAGCTGCCCAATAAAAAGGGTCAGCAAAAGGGAAATCTAAGCAACTAATTATTTCCAGTCGTTCCAAAGTTTTGTAATTGCGTGTTGCTGTTTCGGCCCGCTTTTCTTCCTCTTGTAGCCATTGCAGGTAGTCGGCAGAACCTTCTGAATAGGAATTACGCTGGTTTTCTGCAAACTGGCGATCGCCCTCCGCCTCTTCAAATTTGCGTTCTAATAAATCAGCAAGTTGGGGAGAATAGCAAGCGACAAATTCTGATCCAGAGAGCGATCGCAAATTTATTTGTGCTTGCTGCAATGCTTTTGGGCGGCTACTTCCTTGCTGCCGAAGTTTGTGATAAAAAATTGAAAATAAGGCGGTTGCTAAATCATCTACAGCCCACAGCGTGCTCACAACACTCCGAGCACCCGCACATAAAAAGCCCGTCGATAATGTCAAAATATCATCAGTAATTTCCGTAGTCCCTAACCCTGTTTCACAACAGGATAAAAACACATCAACTAAATGAGGAAGCCGCCAGCCCGGTGTCATTAACTGCCCCAGAGTAATGCTACCATCTGCCAATTCCAGTCTGGATTCTAACGGATTATCAAGGCGAGATTGAGCATGATGGCTAGAGATAATTCCCTGGACTTGCAGAGAAAGTTGCCGATAGTTGCTGACCGTTGCTTGGCTACGTCCTCGTAAGTGTTGTTCATTGCGAATATTATACAGTTTAGCAATTTGTTCACCCTCAAAACTTGCACAGGGTAAATCTTCCGTTGCATCTTCCACAATACCATACATTAGTCGATCGTTGACAGGTGGACGTTTGTGGCAAAATTCTAAAACTTGACAACTAGGGCTGTAACGAATTATAAATTTATCGCCTAAATATTGACCATTTTCTAAGGGTAAAGCAGCAAAAGGAATTTGGTGTAGGCAAAGGTGAGGAACAATAATCAGTTCCTCGATATTATTCAGGTACTGACTAATCAGGTTATCGATTTGCAGGCGGCGGGAAAGTTTCGCTAAAAACTGCGGAATTAGATTTCTCCACTTAGCTTTACATTGTAATTGCTCTTGGGCTGATTTACTTGAATTGCCAGAATCAAAGTAGGGTTTTAGCCAATTTTCATGAATCCATTTTTGTAAGTTTTTGCCTCGTTTTCTGGTTATTTTGTACAAATTTAGTTCGGCTTGTCGCCAAACAAATATATATGTATCTTCATCAATAGTGTAAAAATTAAGTATAGCTGTAGTAGGGCGATCGATGAGTTCTTGGATCGCCGTTAAATTAGGGGGACTGACTTGAATTTCGCCCGCTAAAACCGGATCTAAACGTCTTAGTTGTTCCCAAATTTGTTGTTTTTCACTTTCTAAACCTTGGATATTTTCACTAAGGGCTTCTAAAGCTGCTCGATTGCGTGTATGATCCATATCAATTAGATCCTTAGCTCTAACTGCAATTAACTTCTGCTTTTTACTTAATTTCTTTAAACCGGAACGTTCGCAATCTATCTGTCGTTGAATTCCTTCAAATTCTGCTAAATATTCTTCTACTTCGGAAGGTATATCTCCATGAGAGTAAAGGTCATTACTGGCAATTAAATCTACTAAGCGACGAGACCGGGAACGTTCTACATATTCAAAAGCTTGTTGAAAATTTTTCGTATTAACTAATGCTTGTACAATATGTTCATACAGATATATATCTTCTCCTAAAATTTCTTGGCGGCGTCGATCGGTATTAGCCCAAACTCGCAATTGTTCTAAAGCTTCAATAGCAAGAGAATACCCTTCAATAGCTTCTATCCATAGTCCTAATTTGAAGGCAATTTGGCCTAAAAATTGTCCCGAAATCAGACAAGGTTGGGGGAAAGCTTGAGGAGTTCTGACTTTTAATGCTAACTTCAAGTATTGCATTGCTTCGGGAAACTGCTCTAAATTGTGGTAGAGATAACCTAAATTATTTTGTACAGTTGCCCAATTTTCAGGAAAATCGTTGAAAGTATAAACTTCTAAAGCAGCTTGGTAATAGTCCCTCGCCAGTTTTAGGTTTTCGTCAAAACTTCCTTGAGTGCGATCGCTATAAGCATAACCTAAGTTTAATTGCACCATAGCCCAATCTTCAGGAAAATCTTTCCGAGTATAAACTTCCAAAGCTGACTTATAGTAAAAAATAGCCCTTTCTAAATTTTCAACTTCATTTTGAATACTGCGCCTCCTATAGGCATTTCCTAAATTATTTTGGATCATTGCCCAATTTTCAGGGGAAATTTGACGGGTATTTACTTGCAAAGCCCTTTGATAGTAATTAATAGCTATTTCTAAGTTATTATCCTCATCTCCTAGCAGACGTTCGCTATAAGCACTACCAATATTATTTTGCAGAATGGCCCACTGTTCAGGGAAATCTGAACGAGTATATATTAGTAAAGCATTTTCATAACATTTGATAGCATTTTCTACATTTAGTAAGGAATCGCCATAAATTCGTTCACTATGAGCAATTCCTAAATTCTGTTGTGTTTCCGCCCACTGTTCGGGATAATTTTCAGAATTACGAACTTGCAAAGCATTATTAAAAGCTGCGATTGCTAATTCTATATTTTCGAGACGGCTACCATATTTGCGATTGAGATAAGCAATCCCTACATTATTTTGAATCATCGACCATTGTTTACGATTAAATTCTTTTTGATAAGATTCAAGACAGCTAAGATAAAGAACAATAGCTTCTTCTACATTTTCAGCTTGATTCCCTTGAGCATTTCTTAAATAAAAAGTTCCTAAGTTATTTTTGAGCAAACCCCAAATTTCAGGAAATTGACTATAACAGCCAGCATCTAAAGCAATTTTATAATAGCCGAGAGCTTTCTCAAGGTTATCAACTCGCTCTCCTTTAACTCTATTTTGATAGGCATACCCTAAATTATTCTGAATTTTCAACCAATTTTCTAAATAAGTCTCTGGATCATAAATAGTTAAGGCATTTTGAGAAGCAGCAATTGATGCTTCAATATTTTCGGAAAGGTCTCCTTTTAGTCTCTCTAAATAAGCAACTCCTAAGTTAAGTTGTATCAGTCCCCAAACTTCTGTAAAACTCTCAGAATTATACACTTGTAATCCTAATTCATAATATGCAATTGCCCGTTCCAAGTTATCGGAATATTTTCCAATTGTAGAAAGATAATAGGAAAATCCTAAATTATTTTGAGTGTTCGCCCAATTGTCGGGATAGTCCTCACGATTATAAACTTGTAAAGTAGCCTCTATCAAACTCCTACCTAATTCTATATTCTGTTCTTGACTTCCCTTGAATCTGGTGAGATATGTCGCCCCTAAATCATTATGAATAAAAGCCCATAATTCCGGAAATTCTTCTTTATTACAACTTTGTAGAGCAGTTTGATAACACTCAATCGCTTTCTCAAGATTATCAGCACGATTTTCTATTTTTTGACGGTAAGCATCTCCCATACAAAATTGGATCGTACTCGATTGTTCGGGGAATTCTTCAGCACTATAAACAGTTAAAGCTGCTTGATAACACTCAATTGCTTTTTGGAGATTGTCGTCTCGATTCTCTTCAATTATTGTACTATAAGCATTACCTAAGCTCTCTTGAGTTTCTGCCCAGTGTATGGGAAAATCAGTATAATTACGGACTTGTAAGGCATTGTCAAAAGCGGCGATCGCCCTTTCAATGTTATATAATTTTTGCCCTTGAATACGATTATAATAAGCTAGACCCAAATTATTTTGAATTCTTGCCCAATCAGTAGGATTATCCTCTTTTGGATAAACAGCCAAAGCAGCTTGATAATATTTAATTCCTAGTTCTATATTTTCCGATTCATCTCCCTTAATACGGTGGAGATAAGCCAAACCTAAATCATGCTGAATTTCCGCCCATTTTAATGGAGACTCTTGACAATTACACACTTTTAATGCTAATTCAAAAGCAGCGATCGCCATCTCCAGATTTTCTTCTAAATCACCTTCAACTCTGTCAAAATAAACTAAGCCTAAGCGATGTTGAGTTAAACTCCATAATTCCGGTTCATCGGTATCATTACAACATTGTAAAGCTAATTCATAACACTCAATGGCTCTTTCTAAATTCCTGCTACGGTTCCCAGCAAGGCGAATTTGATAAGCAAACCCCAAATGGTTTTGAGTAATCACCCAATCCTCATGGTAATTTTCCCGCTTGAGCACAGTCGCTACTTGTTGATATCCCGCGATCGCAATTTCAATATTCTTTACACAATCGCCCAGAGTAAATTCTTGAATAAGGCCACTAAAAGTGCCAATTACCGTGGCTAGATCGTAAGCTTCTTCAGACTCTAATTTCGCTACAACGTCAGTTGCCCAACTTCGCAAAAACCAATCAAAATTATCATCTAATTTATCTAAATTTTTCTCTAAGATAGGATACACAACTTCGGCATCTCCTTCACTTGCTTCGATTGCTTCCAAAACTTCTATGAAAAAAATTAATAATTCTTGAGAATTAGCTAAGTCCGACCGAATCTGAATTAAGTCTTTTATCTTCGTCGCAGCACTCCGCAGCCAGTCAAATCCCTCTTCATTTTCCGTAACTAATAACTCGTCTGCTACCTCCTCCATAACCTCTAATAAACCTTCATCAAGGAGGTATGAATAGTCATTCAAAACATCTCGTTCTTCCCCATCTGGACAGGTACGTAGTATTTCAATTAGGTGACGATAAGCAGAGTTGAGCTGTTCTTTCATGTTACCTTTTTTGGGTTAATATCAGTTTGGGTTTTATATCAATATCGGTTGCACCAGCGACATGATATAGAGGAGACAGCAATCCCGTTTCCCTACCCGGATTAATTTTCGGCACACGGGGTACTGCGCCGTGTCGAAAGCTGTGGGTAATATTAATTACGATGGTAGGGGATTTGAGATCGCAGGAGTGCAAATATCTGTATCGTTACAAATATATAGGCAAGCGAGCACGATACTCCCATTCCTAAAAAACGCTTTTTACCAAATGGGGATGTTCTCAGTTGGGTGAAAAAATATTTAACTTTTTGTTTCAATGCCCCAAATTCCTGCTAGTTTATTTAGCAGTTTTTGGGCTAATTGTTTGCGGTGTAAATCTGCGGAGATAACTTTTTCTTCTCGACCAATTTCTCCACTCAAAGCCTGTTGTTCAGGAGAATACTCAAGTATTTGATGATGAGGATTAATAGGAATACTAGCGACTAATACATTTGCTCCTGCATACCGCCATTTAATGGGCTTAGTAGTTCGGTAAATGCGCTCTAATTGAGCGATGATTTGTGAAAAATTTTGTGTTTCTAAGAGTTGTCGCACTTCTAGGGCTACTGGATCGTCACTTCTCAAAAACTGATTCCCTAATTCGAGACGAGAGAGATGATCGATCAGATCATCTAAGTTTTGGAGTTCGGCAATCTGGATCAGGCTGGGAAACGGAGAATTCTGAAGTGATGGCGTAAATCCTAGCAGTTTTCCTGAGTCTAATTTTTCCCCAAATTCAACTATTACATAGCCGATTCTGTCTTCTATGGCTGCTGGTGGAACTACGATCGCACTTTCTCCAAACCAAACCGGGCGGCATTCTAATTTACCCATCCCTGGTAACACTAAATCAGCAATATCCCACTGGGCACGGACGACTGGATGCCAACTATCGCCTTGAATTAAATCGGGTTCGTAAGCTTGCCATTTGAGGTAACTATAGACAACATAAACTGCTAAAGTATTCACATAAACTCGTTTGGCCGCCTCATGCTTTGTCAATTCAGGAGCGAGTTGCAGAGTGTCGGCCGCAAATTTTCGAGCGGTGCGGTGAGCATCAGTACCTAGTGGAACTGTCAATAGCGTTGGGTTTGTGCTTTGCATAATTTAATCCTCTCTTGTGTATCCTAGCTCTAATGCGATCGCTTGGAGCAAGGGGCGACAGTTCCTTTCCCAGTGTGATTTTAGAGTTTGGTAGTTGATGTTAAATTCTTTGGCGATCGCAGTAAACTTGTCAGGGGTGGTTTTAAACAGCACCTTTAATGTGAGAACTTGACAGTTACACTCTGGATAATTTTTAGGATGACAGGATCGCAATTTCCCATCGGGGTCTTCTTGGACGTATTGTTCTAGCTGTTGAATAATATTATGATAATTTTCTTGCTCTAAAAGTGCGATATAGCCATCCAAACCACTGCAGGTAGGAGTGGCAAAACTTGTTTCTGAAAGCACATCCAGCAACGCGGTTGTAGTATCTGAGGCTCCTATGGGGGCATCTAAACTGTAGGTGGGTGGTTCAGCAGGTGAATTCAAATCCTTAATGCGCCACTTTAGGTAACTATTTAGCCATTGTCGTAGTCGTGTTGAAACATTCGGATCGCTAAGCTTGAAGTTCGAGCAAATGCTCTTGTTCACCCATTCCCAGGTTTTATTTAAGGCGTCTAAATAATCGGGATGTGCAGATCGCAGTAGTCCGGGAAGTTGCTGCAGTTCTGCGAGCAATCGATTCATCGCTTTGCGCCTTTGGGAGCTGTTTGGGGGATACTCGCATACCTCCTCAATTAGTTGGCGCAGTATTTGATCCATAGGTGTTAAATTAATTATTTGAATTTTCAACTCATTGTTGCACCGCTTGGAGATTCTCCGCTAACCAGAGGATGCTCTGTGTTCTGCGTACACCCGAAAGTTAGAGTTATATCAATTCCGGTTGCACTCCTTATGACTGTTAACTGTTAACTGTTAACTGTTGACTGTTGACTTGGGGTCGAAAAACTGAATGATGGTTGATAGGACTTACGCATTGACAAAAAACATTATCTATGTATTCTAGACTCTAACATCATTGCTAAGGTTCGCCAAAATA
>NZ_JAUBTK010000049.1:0-55464 GCF_036702455.1 Microcoleus sp. D2_18a_D3 | reverse complement strand
TATTTTGGCGAACCTTAGCAATGATGTTAGAGTCTAGAATACATAGATAATGTTTTTTGTCAATGCGTAAGTCCTAAAATCTTTGAGCCAGGGGATTTTCCCGGCATCTCCTAGACCATTGAGATATTCGGTAACAGCTTGCAAACCCTTGTCATTATTGGGATATGCCGACTTCAATGAGTCAACCGCGATTTGGAGTTCCTGACTGAGAAAATCAATAATTGTCATTTCTTTTGCAGCAGTCTGCATTCCCCCTGGCGGGATGTTGAGGACTATATTTTCAGCTCCCGCACCCCGCGCCCGACCCAGAAGTGAAGCCACAATCCCGGTGCTGTCATTCATGCTGTTAACGGCGACTTCTTGGAGAGTTCCAGGCAATGCCATTTTCGGAAGTTTATCGACAGACGGCGGGGTTGAAAAAGCTTTGATCGCATCTCGAATGGCGGGATATTGATGAGCTGCGATGAGTTGAACAAAGTCCCCATCAAAGTCTCTGCCCAAACCAAGCATGAGTTTTGTTGAGGCTGCCATCAGACCTGAATTTTTGGCTTGGGCATAGGTTCCCTCATGGCGGTTGATCCAAAGTTGACAGTCGCCCCAGTGGCGCATGGGGTTACAAAATACGATGTACGGGCCCACTTTTGAGCTAGGAGCCATGTTAGGTGCACAGAAAACTTTTTCGGTAAAAGTAGTTATGCCATCCTTTGTACTTTCGTACTTTTGAAAATACTCGTCAGGCTGCGACATCAGCGACCAGAAACGAACTCCGGCTGCTTTAGCTAAGTTGAGCCAAACGGCGCGAAGTCTTTCAGCTACTTTCCCGGTGATATAGGGATGCAGTAATAGCCTGCCTTTTAAATCATATTTGATGATTTCCATTGCTGTGTTGACATATTCAGCTTCTGATTGAATTGAGTCGCCCTGTTCCTGTTCCTGTTCTGCTTCTACTTGATGAATTCGTAACTCAGTAGCCAAGGCTTGAATTGAATTACTAGCTGCTGCTAACTTTTCACATTTGGCTCGAAGTCGAGTAATAATTTCATCTTGTTCAAGCGTTTCAAACTTAAACCATTGAAATAGCATCCAGCCTGCTTTTGCTGTCCGTTGTTCCGCTTCAAATACTAATCCACAGAGTAATTTATCTGTGTAGTTTCCGAGTGCGGGTTTGTTGCCCTTTAGTGAACTCCAAGGGATGACCAAATCATAGCCAGAATCATCTAACTGGGGATTGTAGGCGATCGTCCCTTTGGCTACCCATTTTTTTAATGCTGCTATCCGAAACTGAATAGGAATATCAGCATCAATTTCATCAGGATTAAATTCAACTGTTCCCGCATTCAGCAATTGCATGAATTCTCTGGAACCTTTTGCGTGACTATCTCCGCTGTTCCAATGCCGTTTATTTGTGGGATCATCTTGCGGATTGCCACTAGCATCTCTGGCTGTGTCATCAACAATTACATAATTGAATTCTCGCCCAATTAAATGCTTACATCCAGTGTGAAGAATACTCCCGTAAATTATCCGTTTCCATTGTTCTGTTGCTAGAGTTCCATAATAATCTTTCCCGATCGGAGCCAAATTAAATGTAAACCTACCGTGATTGCGGGAGTTGCTAGCTAAATCCAGTTGATATCGATCGGTTTTATCGACTACAAATGGATTCAGCAATGCAGCATTTTTTGTATTTTCTGGAATTTCACCAATACAAAATCTATCTTTCCCAATGTCTTTATGCAACCCTGAAAGCAGAGTATTTCGCAAAGTTACTTTGGGAGCATTTGACCATTGTTTTGCACTGCAATCCCATACAGACAAAATAGCAGTAGTTGCTATTTTTGCCACTGTTTCGTCTGCACCGTACCAGTCGTATTTGAGATCGTATATTGTGGGCATCTGATTAAATGAAGTCCATAAAGTTGAGTCTACCTGTTGCTATTCGGGCAACTTTATCAGCTCCTAATAATGCTGCAATTTCTTCTTGTCCTGTGACTTGAATGGGATTATCAGGATTAGTCAGATTATAACAAATGGCAAACTCATTTTTAGCATCTATTCCTAGCCCAATAATTTGGCTCATACGAAGTCGGGCCGTGTTTCGCATCTCTATGGCTGAAGTTTTGAATTGCTCCAATATTTCAACTGCATTAGTGTTGTACATGGCAGATACCCTCAAATTAAATCGGGTGGGATTGTCTACTAAATCTCCAAAGACGTAGAGAGTTTTGGCTAGGGTAGTTTTGTTTCGCATGGCTAAAATAATGATGGTTGAGACAATTAAAATCGGGCCTGCCATTGCCAACAAAAACATCCAGGCAGTAACATTCATATTTGTCGTACCAAAGACCGTCATCAACAGAGCTTCGTTGACTTTCAAAGCAGAAGCAGCAAAGAATCTTAGTGCTTGAGCTCCAGAACTGCCAGAAACTTTGAGGACGACTGAAGTTACGCAATGAGTGAGAGCTGAAATTAGGCTGGCTGGCATTCCAATCAGATTCATGCAATTGGTCAAAAACCAGCTTGCTATGCTGGAAATTATGCCTGCGGTAATCCCTACTGTCGCCAACGCACCACCTACAGCAACGATCGGCGCTACGACTGGGACAATTACTAAAGCACTAGCATTGACTTTGATACTTCGGATTGATAAGATTCGATCGTTGTAAATTGAGTTAATATCGTAATTGCTATTACCTATTACTATTCCTGTTCCTGTTCCTGTTCCTGTTCCTGTTCCTGTTCCTGTTTCTGCTCCTGTTCGCACAATTCTGGGAGAAGGAATAGGTGCGTCACCCATAGCAACCAAACTTCTAGCCACATTGTTGTATTTAGCTCGGGTTCTGCGTCGATCTTCTAATTTCAAACGTTCATCCTGTAATTCCTTGTAATATTGATCTCGTAATCTTCTAGCTTCTTCCTGCATTTGAAGCTTTTTTTGATTAATTGATGACCATGCCTCATCCATAGCGTAGTCAATTTTTACCCCCATCTTGGACAATTCTGGGAGATTTAAACTGCTATTGAAAGCATTTATGGCATCTCCATAGATGCCTCTCTCTGTACTGGTAGAAGTTAATGAAGCCAAAGCTCTTTCACCAGCACCCGCTAAATTATCATAAAGTTTGCTGTTGTAAGCTCTGTTTATTCCGTGGGAGGTTTCCAAAAATGCTGTTCCGCATTGCCCTATCAGCATAGGAAATGCCAAAATATTCTGTGATGACTCAAGCCAACCCAAAATAACTTTGCCCGTTGGATGAGCCAATAATGCTTGAGTTAATGGTTGTTCCACGAGCCATTGCTGGGGAGCATCCATGATTTTTTTGACTTCGGTGACTCCTTTTAATGATTGAAAATTTGCCCAGATATCGGCGATTTCATTGGTAGGCATAGTAAGTGTGGCTGCTTTAGATACTTGTACTTAATAACAAATATTGTAGTTCAAATCACACACTTAATGCCTACCTGCGTTAGTTAGTTTGAAGGAGACTTCTTCAAACTTTCCTCTTTAGCAAGTCGATCGCACTCAGATAGTTCAGGAGTCGAATTCCGTGCTAACCATACCCATGTCACCTCATGAATTTTCGCTAACTTATCAAGTTCTTCCCACAAATCTTGGTTAGCGTTCCGTTTCCAACCTTTTGCCATTGTGTTGACGACATAGGCTGAATCAGAAAATAGGCTAACTTTGCAGGGCTGTTTCAGAGCTTTCAACCCTTCGATCGCTGCCACCAATTCCATGCGATTGTTAGTAGTGATTGTTTCAGATTTACCACTAATCGTTTTCTTGTTAGTTTTTCCTGGAATCGTGAGGAATGCAGCCCAACCACCCGGCCCTGGATTTCCTGAGCAAGCACCATCACAATGAATGTTGACTACACTTTTTGGTTTCTTATCTGTATCTTGAGTTGCGTTTGCCATTTATTTCAAAGGTAAAAGAATCAAAACCTGATAGCGAAGCGATATTATTGATGATATTTGCTATAAAATAACAAAAAATTTAGAGAATAAATATGTCTGAAAATACTGATTTGTTGATAAAGTGTTTGCAGTTGCAGGCAGAGAATCGCCGACTGAATGAGCAACTAAAACAGATGAAAAATCTGACGATCGAAATGTTTGCTGAGTTTAAAAACCATAGAGCAAATGGAATTCTGACCGAAAATAATAGAGAATCCATCAGACTTAATGCTGGCGGAACTATCTACTTTGTTCAATATGTCGATCGAACTGGGAAATCTTACATATCAACAGAAGGATTTACGCCAGAAGGTGATATCGCGCCTAAGCTTTTCTACTTTGGGTTTGCTGTATTTTTTATGGTAGAAGAACTAACTCGACAAGGATTTAGTTGTTGGTCGGAGAGATTTTCAAAGTTGTTCGTAGCTTGCGGGGCGCGTAGCGCCATCGGAACCCAAAGTTTATGAGCTATATAATCCAAGAATTTGAACGGGTTATATCAATTTAAATAATTTCTAAAAAGCGCTTTGAAAAACAGGTTTTAGGTTCGTAACAACAACAGAAGCAATAACAGAAACGGTAAGAAATTTATTAGACTAATCTGTTAAAGCAGTGCCATAATTTGCAAATGTCGATAAACTACAATCTCCTCAATCCCAACTTGACGACCGATTGCCTTCATGGATTGCCCCTCGATCCGCAAGCTACGAATCCGTTCTCTTAGAGTTTCAATTTGCTCAGCCGATAGAGTGGGTTCGACTTGCTTAGGCTGCAATTTCCATGTCCTGATATTACGCTGTACCTCTGCTGCTATCGTGTTGGTACGTTTGCCTATCTGAGAATAAGACAGCCCTTGACGGTACAAACTAATTTGCTCTTCCATGTTGGTCATCTGTGTAATAGCAGTAATTATTGAGGCAAAGAAGCTAGAAACTGGAGACGCATCAAGGGAACTGTAGCCTGGGGAACACAGATTGACTTACCAACTAGACTCACGGCTTCTGCGCGTCCTAGGGTTCTTCGTGGTAATCCGACGTTAACTGGTGGTGGATTGAATCGCCACCAGTTTTCGTAATGCAATCCAGCCAAGTAGGAGGGAACGCTAACATCCAAAGGCAGAGTTCCGGGTTTATCTTCTGGGTACTTGGTAAACGACCTTGCAATTTCAATGTGAGCTCTAATTTGTGCTGACCAGCTCGTCCACCCTTTCCGTTGCTGGAGGGTAAGGTGGTTGGCGTAGGCAATGAGGAAAACCCTTTGCCTTTGATGTACCGCACCGCACTCCGACGCGCTGACAATCTCAATTTCTGTTTGATAATTTCCCAGTCGGAGTCCGGCAATAATTGTTCGTAACCCTCGATCGATAACCCCAACTGGCTGCTCCACAACCACAAAACTTGGTCTACCGATGATGATGCACCTGAGCGCTTCAAACCAAAGGCTTGATTCGATGTGGGCAAGTCCTGTTTTTTTCCCGGCTCTGGATGTGCCTGTGCAAGGGAACGAAATTGTGTAGACATCTGCTTGTCCTTTTACTGGTAGGTAATCTTGGATATCAGAATGAATTGGGATTTCTGGGAAATGAGTTCTAAGAATTTGCTGGGAGTAAGGATTATTCTCTACGAATTCGATCGTTTCCAATTTAATCTGAGAATTCGAGTTCACTAAACTCCCTGCTAGTTCCCAAGCTCCTATTCCCGCAAATAAATCAACGCATTTCAGTTTCATATTTGTGACTTTATTTTAATTTTATCATTTACACTTCGTGTTTGGGAAGTAGTTTTGAATCAACAATTATGACTAAAATTGTAATGATCTCTGGCAGTCGTTCCATCAAAGATATCAGTGCTGGATTACCATCGATCGATCGAATAATGGAACTGAAGTTTTCGGTAATTGTTGGTGATGCGGGAGGCGTAGATCAGTTAGTTCAAGAATATTTGCGTCAATCGAATTACCTAAACGTTACAGTTTACTTTGCTTTGTGGGGCGGTAACGGGAAACCGAGAAACACTACTGACTATGTAACGGTAGGGATTGCAGGAAGCTATGTCGATCGAGATATAGCAATGTGCTCAGTTTGCAATTACGGCTTGGCTCTCTGGGACGGGAGAAGTCGTGGAACCAGGGATAATATCGATCGAACTGGAAAGAAAACCAAAATCATCACAATTTGAGGCGTTGCCTTGAGCGTTAAACTTATCAGAAACTATAAAGGTATAGTTTCTGATAAGTTTAATTAATGATTTTTATGATACCAGTCAATAAATCGCTTGATAAATTCAGCAGTTGCTAAATCATGCTTGCTGATATACCAAAGATAGATTTCTTGATCTCTAAATTTCTCCATCATTCGGATAAAATGCTTATTCAGCGATTTATCCTGAACTTTTTGCCAGATGATTTGTCGCTTTTCCTCGGGGTTATTGCCATCCAAAAATCGAGCTATATTGGTTAGCTCTTTGCTTTTCTTGTTGCTCCAAGTCCAAAGCGCTATATCTTTGCCTTCGTAGGCTACACAGTAATGATGTTCCATTACTTTTTCATCGATTTTATTGCCATTACGATCGAAATAGGTTCCTTGTCGGCGATTAACATCGTAAGGAAATTCGGAAATAGGCTTGATGTGAATTGTCATGGTCGTTGCGAGAGGCTAAAGATCGCTTCCTCATCGCGAAGCGACCCTAGCCAAGAAATTCAGCTACCCTTTCACTCAGGGCAACATCTCAAATCTAATATTGATTTTCTATGTACTTCGATCGATAGCAAGAATTATTAGAAAACTGATAGACATAATATCGATCGAAATCAAATACAACAGAATCCTTACTTTTAAGGTACAGAAAGCTGATCTGTGAGGTCGCTTTGCGATAAGGAAGTGATCTTTCACCCCTCGTAACGACCATGACTATTACCGTAGAAAAGTTTGATTTCGACAAATTTACGACTGAGAAAGTTAAATTTGCGATCGATCTTGACCACGAAGTTTTTAATGTATCAGAAGGTCTAAAGGATCACTATGACCTTCTAGATAATTCTCCACTTTGGCGAGGCAAGTTTTCTGTTGAGAAGTATCGGAAACTACTCTGGGCAGAAATCCAGAAGCATTTACCGAGATATTATCAAAAAGGACTAAAAGGTTTCTATGAGCCTAATTTAGTTGCTGATTCAAATATCTTTCGAGCGATTATGCAATTAGCTGAAGTTTACCGAGATAAAGGTAGATTAAAGTTGATTTATATTTCCGATCGTTCCCATGCTGAGCTTATTGCCAGATGTGTTGATTATTTGGCAAATCAGATATAGCAGTTGCCTTAACCTAGAAATTACTGAGTTTCTAGGTTAACGTAGTTTTTTCATAAGTGCTCAATTCATCAAACATTCTTGAAATAGTATTGGTCAGAATACCAGATAATCAATAGTTAAAAACTGCTATACTCTAAGTAATTTAGTTGGAATATAGCATCATGTTTGCAACAAAATCTCCTGATAAACCAGCAATCCAAGTAACAGACATAGCCCCGGATTATCAAGTCAACTATAAAACTGGGTACATAGGATTTCTCAATAAAGGAGCGGACGTAACATCTCTCGGCATCGCTTATTTTACAGGTTGGGACATGATCAGCGATATCCATGTAACTCATACTTTGATTGTCGTAGGTGAGGATCAATGTATTGAAGCAGATATGGTAAATAACACAGTCAATCTTTGCACTCTCAGCAAATATTTCAATGACCCTAGCTGTCAAATCTTCTTCCGTAAACCTATAATTTTCAACGAGGCGATAGGTTATTCGATCGCACACAAAGCCAGTCTCGAACTCGGCAAAAAATACGATTTTGGCGCAATCTTAACCCAAGGACTCTCAGGCAGTTTCGCTGGACGGATGCTCGATCGACTGCTGACCGGAAAACTGGAGGAACTGTTAAGCAATATGCTTGAGCATCCTGATAAATGGATATGCAGCGAACTTGTGGCATACGCTCTGGATGAACAGCCACTTTACCGAGATAAAGGCATCCTCAAACGACCTAACTCTACTATCAGCCCTCAAGAACTTTTCCAGGATACCGAAATCTTTGCACCTTGGAAAAAATCTGAACCCTCAGAAACAGAAACGGTAACAGAAACAATCACAGAAGCAAAAGCAGAAACAGAAACAGGTACAGAAACAGACTTAATTTGCAAGTAACAGTAGGAGAGGTCAATCACAAAGGCGCTTTGCGGTACGGACATGAGTTCTTCCGCAGCGAGTTTTGACATGACTTTAGTTACAGTTACAGCAACAGGAAAGAAGCTAGTCACCCCAATTTCCCGCCCACACTGGTCTGAGTTTGATTTGCCAGTTAGCCAGGATTTGGTTTGGCGAGGCGGTGTCTATATTTGCGTGGATGGTAGGAAGGAATATTATTTCTCTTGCGAACTCCCGCTTTGTGTCAACGGCGATCGCATCCAGGTAGGGTTTGCTTATTTGACTGTCTGCGGGATAGTTAGAGTTAAGTCGATCGTTCCTTCAGCAACAATTGCTCAATATTTTGAGTATATTGTGGAAACTGAACAAGGAACTGAAGAAAAACTTCTGTCCTGGGAAATCTACAGCCGTGATTTTCTTAGTATTTTTTGGTAACTTCTAACTCGGAAACAGGAACCCTTCAGCTATGCGGTTCCTGTTTCCCAATGCTCATGTGACGGTCATGTGATGGTCATGTGTGCATAGCGCGTACATACAGGCTATGTGAGTTAAATTCAAGAAAGAGAAATGAAAATACTTCGTTTGGGGGATTTGATGTTATTCCCCAAACGAAATGGAAAACTTATCCCTGTTTGACTGGATTGTGAAAAACAATTTCCCCGAAGCAGATTTCTGGCTGATTAATAAAGGTAGCAAGCATAAATTAGGGGAACCAGTTAAAGAATTTCAGCCTTATCTCACAGGCATTAAATGTCCAGCTTTAGTTTTGCCAGATTACGGTTTCTATCTGTGTCTGCACCTTCAACAGCAAGGAGTGTGGCAACAGTATTCGCAAGGTTCATTAAATCTTCAGCATCTTCGCCTCAAGAATCTCAAAGAGGTTTTCCGATCGATTGGTAATCAGCACAGGATTCAACATCAAGCTCGTTTCAAGTCGTTTGTTCCATCTTCTGTGGCTGTCACTTCAGTAGAAAGAGAAGAGGTCTATGCTTCGCTGTAAAGTATTGAATTGGTGAAATTACAGGATTACTGAAATGGAAAGAATCAATTTCGGTGGAATTCAAGCTGAGGTGTTGGCGTTGTTCCCACACCAAAGCTATTTTATTTTCCGGTTGTCCGATCGAATCGCTGTCAAGGGCATTTACACAAGCCGATTTACTTGGGATGAAACAACAGATAATCTCGCAGGTTTTCTATCAGAACGGTTTGTCCTGTATGTGGGTGTACACACTTACGACGAAGCTGAATTTATCAAAGACGCAATCACCAAAGCTGGCGGAACTCCCAACGCAGATGTCTTTGCTTCTAAGTTCGTCCGTGGCTATCCCTATGAAGTGAGAGCGATCGGGATTTCTCCTGAATATCTTGTCCAGACTCTACAGCATTTTCCTCATCCTCATTCTGGTTAGCTACAGAAGCATAGAAACATCAGAAACACTCTTCACCACAGAAACGGAATTAAAAACTGTTTCCAAGGTTGTTAGTGTTTAGCTTCGCTATGAAGTGTTGAGTTGTTTAGTTAGAAACTTAATCATGAACAAAATCAATTTTGCAGGTGTTGAAGGTGAAGTTATTGAAACCTCGCCACACGGTAGTTACGTTGTAGTAAAATTGAGCGAGCGAATCACGATTGTCGGCACAACCAATAATCAATTCAATTGGCAAGAAATGCCGGATGTTGCTTCAGGATTTGAATCTTTCATCACCTACATAGGCATACGATCGAAAACTGAGGCTACTACATATCTAAACTTGGTAGCTACAGTTGGCGGCTACACACTCAAGAAAGAAGCTGAACCCAGAAAAGCCAAGCGGATTACAGATTTCCCATTTGAAATCAAAGTACGCGGGCTAACTCCTGAGTTTGTTGCTGAAGTAATTCGTTGCAAGAAAAAGTAGCTAATTCCTAAACGTAAGTTTCTCCTCACTATTTGAAGAGAAACTTACACTATCCAATTCACACATAATTCAAATGACTGACAAAATTGTTTACGACTTAATCCAACGGTTTGAAGTTATTGATGGTGTGCCTCATTTACTTCATAGCCAAATCAATAGCATCGAAGGCGGAACAAGTTTGTTTTCGATGGCAGAATCTTGGATCGCAAAGAATACCCAATTAGTGCGATTCAATAAGCTGCAATACGTGGCCTACAAAAACAAAGACGATAAAAGATACCAACTGGTGCTAACTCCTCGACTTAGTTTTCTTCAAGTATCATTTTCATCGTCTCGTTTAAGCGGGAAAGTCCAATTTGTGACAGAGCCAGATGCACTATTTCCTTACGCATTAAGGGTTGCAATCGACAGCAAAGAAACTCTCATTCAGCTTTTAGAAGATATTTTCCCACACAGGAGAACAGAAAACAATGGTTAATTCACAACCTTACCCAAACGAACGGGAACGGCAAGTTTTTGAAGCCGAACGTGAAAAAGACCAAATTACTAAAAGGCTCAAATCAGCTTTTAAATCCTTGGCTTGGCAATATCATCAACAGCAAATAGATGAAGGCGAGTTTAACATTCGGTGGCAAAACCACCCAATTCATTCGATGGATTACTATGAAACTGTTTGGTATCTGATGCAAAAAGGCTTTTGTATCCAAGAATTGTTAAACACCGAAACGCAAACCTAACCGAGCTTTTCCACAGATTCTTTCACTCTTTTAACTCCAGCAATAACTAACATGATGCAATTAGATTCACAAACGGAACAGACAACCCTACGCCTACGTGATGCGTTCCGTGTGCTCGCATGGGAGGTGTTTGAGACAAATCCTCAGATTCGTGAAGACTTAAACCAGCGTTACACCAAATTCTACAGTCGCTGGAGACAGAGTAAGATTCGATCGATGGATTTGAGTCAACTTACTGACTTAGCAACAGAAAGAGGTTTCTCAGTCGAACAACTGTTGAGTATCCGAGAATGCTACTACTCGATCGCACAACCTTATCCACCATTACTTGACGATTAACCGTTGATATTGATGATGGCGAGTTTATCTTTCCATCATCACATCGTTTCATTTTCATCGATCGAAAGAAAAAAACCTACAGAAAGTTATCTATGAGGTGCGCTTCGCGGTAAGGAAATGATCCTTACTGGTAATTGGCATGAAACGACTAAAGAAACAGATTCCTAACCTTGAGCTTTTTCGCGATTACTGCCGGAGCTTAATCCCACTAATGAAGCCTAGCCATTCAACTTTGACTACTCGGCGGCTAGAACTTTGGCTTTTTAACGAAGTACATCTAGGCAACGGCAAAGTAAAACCAGCTTACTTTGATGATCGGCTCTACAACTTCAGCCAACGAATCTACCCCGGCAGCAACATAGGCTTACTCACCTACCACGGCCCGGCACGAGGTGGCAGCAGTGGCTTAATCCGACCTCACAAAGACCACGGCTACGCAATGCCTCGCGCAATCAGCATAAATCTTGGCGAAGCTGAATTTGCGATCGATGGCAAACTTCATAAGCTGAGCGATGGCGATATTTGCGAATTTAACTGCAAACTTAGCCATTCCATACCTAGAATTATGAGCCCTGAACGCTTTAGCTTAGTATTCTGGCAACTAAACAAAGCTAAAGGCTACCAATCACAAATGGTAGAGCCGATCGACTGGTAGCCAATCAAATAGTAGATAAAAGCTGGATACGAGAGTTATCTTTCGTATCCAGCCTTCTTTTTCAGCCTAATATCTCAATTTCATAACAAGCTTATCCAGAAAGTTATCTGTGAGGGCGCTTTGCGATAGGGAGTTGAGATAGGTTTTCTGCCTATTTCCCAATTCACTGTACATTACACCAAAGGAATCTCATCATGGCTATTACTTTTGTTTCCAAAACTTCTAAAAAGCGTAGTTTGTTGATTGACGCATTAAGAATCCTTGCATGGGAAGAATACAAGTCTACCAACAAAGAAGCACTCAAGAATCTCGAATATGGCGGTTATGCTGTCTTTGACAAGGAATGGCAAGCCGAAGACATTCATAACAAAGGTTATGAGGATCTTCTAGCTTTTGCTAAGAGTCTAGAGTTTTCTGAGGCAGAGTTGTTGAGCATTCGCTCAAAATACTACGCCAAGAAAACTAATGGTGCTACTCCTACTCCTACAGCTAAGACTCCTGTTCCTGTCCAAAACAAGCCTACATCTAACGGCAATATTCCAGAAGATGTTAGTGTTCCTGACGAAGAATATGATGTCGGAGATTTGTTTTAGCGTCAATTAGCCAAGGTTGATGATGGAGAGTTTATCTTTCCATCATCAATCGATCGAAATAAAGAGAAGAAGTACATGAAGTTTTTGCTTAGGGTCGCTTCGCGATAAGGAGGTGAGGAAATATTATCGTTAGGAGTTTAGTATCATGGAAAAGATCAAGAAAGTAATCCCAAATCTGCCTGAATTTAAGCAGTATTTGAGAGTTTTAGTTGGCGAGATGGAATATAGCCATAGTAGCTTAACCAATAAAAGGTTAGAACTTTGGTTATTTAATAAAGTTCATCTTGGCAATGGGCAAGTTACTGCCGGATATTTTGACCAGAGGTTATATGACCTTTGTCAACGGATCTACCCCGGCAGTAATATAGGTTTGTTGACTTATCATGGTCTAGCAAGAGGTGGCAGTTGTGGATTGATTGCACCACATCGGGATCATGGGTATGGCAGACCGATCGCAATTTCCCTGAGTATTGGCATAGCAGAGTTTGTTGTTGATGGCAAAAGCTGTGTGTTGAATGATGGTGAAATTGTGAAGTTTAATTGTAAGCAACTACATTCTGTCCCTCGCATTATCAGTGAGGAAAGATTTAGTTTGGTTTTGTGGCAATTGAATGAAGCCAAAGGTTATCGATCGCAAATGGTAGAGCCGATCGAATGGTAGGATAAGAGTTAAATATTTTGGATTAGATCCACAGTATTTAACTCTTATTTCTTAGTTGGTGAAAGAAAAGCAATGGTGAATTCTAGGGTTTGGTAAGGCTTCGCCATTAGGAATTGAGTGAGATTTTCTGTACTTTACTTAGAGGTTTATCATGGCTATTCATATCTTGACCAAAGCTGAAAAAGAAGCATCCAATTTGCGTGATGCTGTTCGTATCATGGCTTGGTCACAGTACAAAGCTGACAATGATACTGATCTGAAAGGTTTAGATTTATACGAACTTTTCAAAATTGATTGGGATCAGTACGAAATTCACAAAATGCTTTTGCCAGAAATCCGCACTTTTGTCAGTAAGTTGGGATATACACCAGACGAATTGATGCAAATTAGATCGGAGTATTACGCTAACAAGAAAGAATACAGCAATGGCAACGGTAACAGCAATAGAACTGATGAATTTTAATAGTCAGTGACGATCGAAGGATAAAGAAAAGCCTCAGTATCTGTAATGGATATTGGGGCTTTAAAATTAAGAGAAAGAGAAAGCGAAGTTTTTTTGTGAGGGCGCTTCGCGATAAGGAAGTGAGCTGTAGTAATGCAGCTCACGTCGTTATTCAGGTATTTCTCATGGCTAATCTAGTTGAATCTATGGTATCGATCGTTATTGTTGGTGAATTAGCAGCAATTTCATTGATTGGTGGAACTGCATTAATTGGGTATGCAAAAGTTACAGCAGCTCATGTCCAGCTAGTTCAAACAGCCAAACAAAGCAGATACGATGCAATTGTAAATTATGGTGAAGTTAGAAGCGTAGCAATTTATACAGGTGAAAAACCAGCAATTGCAGAATGTTTGAGCGGAGTTTGTGGAGCTAAAATACCATTACCCAGTGGAGTTAATATCAAATCTACCTTTCGAGGTATTGATGCGAAAGTTGCAGGTAAAGCAGGTAGCAATGTAGCAACTTTGATTAGTTGGAGTAGTGAAACCAACAGCGGAATTGGTGGTAGCTATGGCCAGCATGGAACAATCATCTTTAGCCATCCCTGGACTAGAAAGAAATTTTGTTTGGTGAGAGGCGGAGCAAATGGCAATCTTGGTGAAGTTGTAATCCGAACTGATAAGGATTGTAAATAGCAATGTTGAAGCAGAAGAAAATCTCTAGCACCAGCTAGAGATTTTTTTTTAGACCCACACAAACATTTACCATTACCCAAAAATCATGAATAAGAAAATTGTCGGTTTAGCAGTTCTAATTCTCGCTGGTTTCGCTTCCTGTCAGTTCATAAAGCCACAATCAACCGAAGAAATTCCCGCAGATCCAGTCATCAAAGCATTGCCTCAAGATCCATCACTTCAGGTTTATTTCAATCAGTCTCAAGTTTCTAGCTATACCGAACCATATCGTCAGGTCACTCGTAGCTTGCGGGGCGCGAACGCGCCATCGGGACATGATTTAGAACAGCTCATGGTCTATTCCATCAACAGCGCTCGTGAAAGTGTCGATGTCGCTGTTCAGGAACTTCGCTTGCCTCGGATAGCCCAAGCTCTAGCGCATCGCCATCGCTCAGGTATCAAAGTTCGAGTCGTTATCGAAAATCTCTACAATCGTCCCGTCGCTCTTTCTCCCTCACAGGTGGCAGCATTGCCCAAGCGAGAGCGCGATCGCTATTCCGAACTCGTTCACCTTGCAGATACTGATAAAAATGGTTCGCTCTCCGATGCCGAAATCTCCAGCGGTGATGCTCTTGCGATCGTCCGTGAAGCAGGCATCCCCATGATTGACGATACCGCTGACGGCAGCAAAGGCAGTGGATTGATGCACCACAAGTTCATTGTCATTGATGGCAAAACCGTTATCGTCACTTCAGCCAATTTCACTACCAGCGATATTCACGGCGATTTCAAGAGCGCTGAAAGTCGGGGAAATCCGAATAATCTGCTGAAGCTCCAAAGCCCGGAGCTGGCAAAAGTTTTCAGTCAGGAATTCGCGCTCATGTGGGGAGACGGCCCCGGTGGGAAACCAGACAGTAAGTTTGGAGTGAAGAAGTCTGCTCGCCCGATCGCCAGAGTTTCTGTTGGCGGTGCGATTGTCTCCCTGCAGTTCTCGCCGGCGACCGCGAAAACTCCCTGGCAGCAGACACCGAATGGATTAATCGATCGGACTTTAGCAAACGCATCCAAGTCAGTCAATCTGGCGCTGTTTGTCTTTTCTGCTCAGCAATTGGCAGACACACTGGAAGCCAAATCTAGAACCGGAGTCGGTATCAGAGCTTTGGTTGATTCCAGTTTTGTCTACCGCCCCTACAGCGAGGCGATGGACATGATGGGAGTTAGCCTGCTTGAAGGCTGTCAGCTCGAAGTCGAAAACCGCCCTTGGAGTCAGCCACTGGCGACGGTCGGAATGCCAAAACTTCCGCAGGGCGATCGACTGCACCACAAGTTTGGTGTTGTTGATGGAGCGACAGTCATCACCGGTTCTCACAATTGGAGTGAAGCCGCCAACCGGGCAAATGATGAAACGCTGTTAGTTGTGGAAAGTGCCACGATCGGCGCTCACTTTGAGCAAGAGTTCGATCGGCTCTATCAAGGCGCAATCCTCGGTCTACCCCAGCGCATCAAGCAGAAAATGGATTCCCGCAAATCTGAATGCAAGTAGATAAATCTCCAGCCCTCGCTGGAGATTTTCTGTTAGCTAGCGCTTCGCGTTAATGAGTTGATTCCCGCACCTACAAGTCCGCACAGGCGGACTTATCGCAAAAATTATGCTGCACCTCAAAAACTATTTTTCTGTTTCTGAACAACAAAATCTCGTTGAAATTACCCGAAATATAGCCAGAGCCAACGGCGGAATGACAATTCCCGTGATGCCGTCTGGTCTGAAATTCCACTGTAGCCAAACCAGTTGCGGGATAGTTGGCTGGCTATCCGATCGAAAAGGCTATCGTTACTCAGCCATCAATCCAGTAAATAATCAGCCCTTCGCAACAATGCCGACAGAGTTGATAGAAATTGCTCAAAGTTTAGCCAATTTAGTTGGTGAGTTTCATTACCAACCCGAAACTTGCTTAATCAACTTTTACCCAGCCACCGCCAAAAGTAAGTTAGGTTTGCATCAAGATAACACTGAGCCAAATCTCCAGCCCTGCATTATTTCAATATCTCTAGGCGACGATTGTAGTTTTGTCATTGGCAGCAACCGCAGTCGCAAAGACCCACTAGACGGCATTCTTTTACGATCGGGCGATGTCGTTATTCTCCACGGTGACAGCCGTTTAGCCTATCACGGAGTCCAAAGAATTCTTCCCAAAACCTCAAAACTGCTGAAGAATAACGGCAGGTTAAATCTAACAATTCGACAAGTTTACTAACCATTGCTAATAGAACTACTGACAACCTCAGTAATTCTATTAGCTTACCTAAACCATTTTCTAAAGTGCTTCGCTGTAAAATAGTAATTATTCTGGAGGTTTTATGATTGAAGTAGTGAACGGTAAACAACATGGTTTTGTTGGTGAAAATAAAATTTACATTGGCAGAGCTAATAAAGGTTTGGGACTAAAATCAAGTCCTCTAGCTAATCCTTACAAAATTGGTGTTGACGGAAATCGAGCAGAAGTAATAGCACTTTACAGAAAATGGTTATGGAACAGAATGTTGATTGGTTACAATAATCCCAATGAAACTTTCAATGAATTATTTTCGATCGCTCATAGAGTTAAAAAAAAAGAAAACATCAAACTTAGTTGTTATTGCAAACCATTAGATTGTCATGGTGATGTGCTTGTTAAGTGTATTAATTGGATAGTTTCAGAAAAATTAAACTAATAATTAATAATGCTTCGCCATGAGTTTTTGATTCTTTTTCAGGTCAAAACTCATGGCAGCAAGCAAAATTCCAGCGTTACTTCAGCGTGTCGATCGAACTCTCAATCGCGAGACTCAGTACAATTTCTCTGAACCTTTTGAGCCAAAAGAATACAACACAGCGATGATTACCGGGCATCGCTCCATTGGTCTAAGTTACAGGATACAAATCGACAAACTTATCATGATGGCAGTTAACCAAGGTGTCAAAAAGTTTTTTACTGGCATGGCACTTGGTGTAGATCAAGTAGCTGCTGAAATTTTCATTTACCATAAATTGAAATGGACAGCGGTACTGCCCTGCGCTGACCAACATCTTTTGTGGAAACCTCGTCAGCAAACTCATTACAAGAAATTGCTCAGTCAAGCAACTGATCAAGTCTGCCTTTACAAGAATTACAGTCCAGGTGTCATGCAGGCTCGGAATGCTTGGATGGTCAGGCGATCGGATATCTGCTTAGCTGTCTTCAACGGCGATCCTCATGGTATCGGGGGCGGAACTGCTACTACTTTCAACCTGGCTAAAGAGAAGAATTTGCTCATTTATCAGTACGTTCCCTCTGGTGAGTATCACATCATTGAACCTACTCATCAACAGTTAAGCCTGTTCTAGTTGTTTTTCATCGCGCATCTCCCCCTTATCAAGGGGGACATCTTACCAACCACAAACTTAACCACAAACTCAACATGAAGAAAAAAGTCATTATGTCCCATATTCACAGTCGCATCGCCAAACTTGCCCAGGGTGCGATCGAACGTGGAGATATTACCAGTTGCGATCGCATCTCCGACGGCTCCTATTTGATCAAGCGAATTGACCAGACTGACCGACCACAGACTACCAAATACACTACTGTCGCTGCTGCTAGTCTCCTTCATCTTCTGAATTCCTATGCTTTAGCCAATCCCACATCAGAAACAGAAACAGTAGCAGAAACAGAAACAGTTTAGAAATCATTGAGAAACAGAAACAAAATAATGCTTCGCTGCGAGGGAGTGATGTTCCGTTTCTGTTTCTCAATGAAAGAATTTACCGATCGATACGAGAAGCAACAAACTTGGTTAGAAGAGGATATCTATTATCTTTCAAAAATTGAAAAGATACTAGATGTTGAAGCGATCGTACAAACACTTAAATTGCGCTGCATCTGCGACTGTCAGATGGATCACGATTCTGATGTCAAATTAGCTTTTGTTCGTTGGTTTAAAGCCAAAATAGACCACATGAGCAACGATATTTACAACGTCATTGAAGCTGAAGCTAAGGTTTTCCGAATTAATTTGCCTTCCCTCTAATTCCAAAACAAATCCAAACAAAAGTACCCCTCGTGAAGGCTTCGCCGGGGGGTACTGATTTCTAGATTCCTACTCTATCACGATCACTATCACTATCAAAGGTAACAATTATGTCCATTCCATCTTTCACTACTTTAGCACAAACTGTTCAAGAATTAGCAATCAATTCTAATGATTGTGAAACTGTTGAAACTTTAATTCCTGAGAAAGCAGCAGACAAGATGCTCCTTGAAGCGATCGGCAAACTTATCAATCTGGATGAAATCGTCGATCGGCTTCAGGCGTTGGATTGTCAGCAGTGCAGTTTATTTACGCCTGACCAAGTTAAGTTTGCTTTCCTCAAATGGATTGAGAATTATCTTGAGTCGATCGAAATGCAGCCTGAATGGTTCATTAACCGTGACCTCAAGCATTTCGATCGACATCTGCCCTTTGATGATTTACAAGATGCAACAGAGTTACGAGAGTACGATGTTGAAGCTGTTTATCAAGAAATCGGCGCTGCTCATGAAGCTGGATTATTTGATAATTCTAGCCTTGAAGACCAATTTACTGGCACTCCTCAACAAGCAGCGGTAAACGCTCTTAGTTGGTAGCAAATCAGCACAGAAAAAGCGGGTAGCGTAGGACTACCCGCTTTTAGTTTAGTTACAGATTCATTTCAGGTATTTCCACCTCACAAGTATAACATGAAACATCTCAAAAGAATTGCTGAAATTCGCAATCAAATTGAAAGATTAAAAGTTGAAGCTGAGGCGATCGAACCTGATGCTATTCTCGAAGGTTTCGAGATTATGGAATCTGAAAAGTCTCGCAAAAACGTTGTATTTAACGACGACAATGCGAAAATCGTCATCCAGCTAAGAACTCGCTACGATGACAAAAACCTTACCGTTATCCGATTGGACGAAGATATCAATCGCGAATACGATAAACTGTGTCGATCGAATGCAACCGCCATCGAAAATAGTGAAGCTTACATCAATGATATCAAAGAAATGCTGGCAGAAGCAGAAACAAAACATGAATTGCTTCTCACTTCTGTGTACTTAGAAACGTTACGGAAACAGCGGGCGATCGCAATCAAGAAAACTGAGCATAAAGTGCCAGGATTAGCGGTTTATGTTCACTACCTAAACCGCTAAAATAAACCTAAAGCGATAGTATTCATGAAAATGCTTCGCTTTATGTTGTTGATTCGTGACAATCAGTTCTACAGTATTCTACGGTATTTATACGGTATTTCTACAATGACAACAATCACAATCAATGAATCCAGTTTCCAGGTAGAACCCTTTGCCCGATACAAAGAAAATCGAGTCAAAGGTTACTTTGTTTTAGAAGGTCAAGAATTTCCTTCGCTGAATATGGCAATCGTAAAGATGAATCATCTAACTTTGACGATCGATTCGGTACTTGCTCGGTTGCCAATAACAGAAATCTGGGGATTTGTCCTTAATGATTCTGGGGGAACGCTTTCAACTTTCGTCACAGTAAAGCGTGATTTCCTACCGATCGAACCTGGCAAAATTTATGAATTAGGCTTTCTCCCATTTAAGACTGCTCTAGGGAAAGGCTTCATGGTAAACGCTTTTCCTCGCAATCCTGTTAATGTTAACGAAAAGTACGCTTTAGAAGCTGCTGACGATATCCTCCAGTCTGCCATTGAGTTTTGTCATGATGAAAAATTGAACCAAATAGTCATTTAACTTTAGCGTAGCTTGCAATTGTCTTTCCGATCGCCAGCTACGTTAAAGTTAAATAATATCCCAAAGTTAGGTAATGCTTCGCTGAATGGGATTGAGTTTCTTTTAACAACAGAAGCTCAAACAGAAACAAAAACAAAAACAGAAACAACTCAGAAACGAAACCAGAAACAAATCATGGAAAACCCAATTATCATTGACGGATACGCATTCAGAATCCCCACTCTTCCTAGTCGGTATCGCGCGAATTGTTCCAAAGAATTCGGAATGTTCGTTACTGGTGAAACCAAAGGAATGAACAGCAGCAAAGCCGAGAAAGCTGGACTGACCCGTGGTGAATTTGTCGAAATGGCAATTTGCGCGATCGGACAGAAAACTCTCACTTTCAAACCTCACTATGAAAATGAACAGTTTACCGAGGTCTGGGGAATCCCAGTCGCCGGGGGAATGAAGTCTCACTTTCATGAAAAATGTTCTGAGCTGAGCACGTTTCTTATCCATCGTCAAAGTCAAGACAAGATGAAAGGCTTAGTTGAATGTTTCAGTCGCGACGCATTCAATTCTTGGGTTTCTGAAGGTATGCAAGGTGATGCTAATGAATATGCACTCAGAAAAGCTTCTGATGCTTATTTCACTAACATTTTCCGCTTCGAGATGGTACAGAGCGAGGGTAATTATGGCCCTTACTACTACTTAGCCATTTCCACTCGTCCGATCACCGGTGCTTTTGAAGAAGCTGCCGTCAAAGCTGCTCGGATGATTTTTGAAGATGACCAGAAAGGGTTGACTCATTGTACCGATCCTCGACTCATTGAGAATCAAACGCTGTGCTTAGCTTCTATGCCATCTTCTGGTTTAGCTCTGCCAGCGGGTGCGGGTAGTAATCTCAACGGTAATGGCAACGGTTCTGAAGTTGTTGATGTCGAACAGCAACCTGTCAAGCAACTTAAAGGCAAATAATCTCTACTTCAGGGGAGCAATCCTCTGAAAGTTCAGATTAGGTCACTTTAGGTCACTTTAAATCACTTTCAGTTCGATCGCACTCTGACTCTATCTGACTCAGGACGATGCGCTACGCGCCCGCAAGCTACGAACTGACCCGAACTGACCGGATCTATTCGACCTCCCACTTTCAAAATCTCTCTCACTTTCTAGCAAACACTCTGTCAAAGAAAGGTAATCTGATGCTGAAAATTATCAAAATAACAAGCGCGACTGGAAATCAAGCACACATTCTCAAACTCTTCAAAGAGTATGTGATAGAAATTCTGAAAAAAGCTGTAGCTGTTGCCGAAGAAAACGGTCAAGAATTTTTGCCTGAATTTCAAAAGTCTGACTGGGAATGGGTCACAGATTCTTCTCCCGCTGAATTAGTCGAAACAGTATCTTGGGCTTGGCACATTCGATCGAATGGCAACGGAACCGATGGCGATTGCACTATCTACCTCAAGTCTGAGCAAGCCATCCGAAGCCACACGTCAGAAAAGTTCATTGAAGCTGATGCGGTCTATGACCTGGATATCACTGTAACTAGCTAGTTTCTCATTTCTCTACATACACACGCGCACGTTAATTATCACGCGCGCGTGATTACCCCAACATCTAAAACACATGAGCAATATTCAGTGGACTGGCATCACGGCTAATCCCATCCATTTGGTCAAAGCCGATGGCAGACACGGCGGACACTGGTGTCATAAAATCAGTCCAGGATGCCTTCATTGTTATGCCGAAACAATGAATCTAAGTAACTACTTCATCTTTGCCAGTGGCTTAGCCTACAGCGGGACAGTTCCTGTCAACATGGTTTTCTCCTCAATCATCATGGAGAAGCTGGTGAAAACGAAGAAAGGTGAGAGAATTTTCATCTTCTCCATGACTGATTGCTTCGGGGATTGGATCAGTGATGATACGTTGGATTTAGCTTTTGCTTATATGGTGATAGCGTCTCAGCACACCTTCCAAATTCTCACAAAACGCCCGGAGCGGATGCCGGACTATTTTCGATCGGCACAGGAACCAATCAGAAAACACGTTGAGGATTTGAGACGAAAATTCAAGCTACCGCAGTCAGAGTTTGTCTGGCCGATTCCAAATCTGTGGATAGGTACCACGGTGGAGAATCAAGAAGCTACCAAAAGAATTATTCATGTGTTGGAAACACCAGCAGCAGTCAGATTTCTAAGCTGTGAGCCTTTACTAGAATTGGTAAGCATTAAGAAGGAATGGCTAGATTTGATCGATCAAGTAATTATTGGGGGTGAATCCGGGCCCGGTGCGCGCCCCTGTCAACTTGACTGGATTCGATTCATGGTCAGGCAATGTCAAAGTGCTAAAGACGTGGCGATATTTGTCAAACAACTTGGCTCAAATCCAATTCTCGCTGCCTGCTATATCGAAGGAGTAGCAACTACTTACCAAAAACTGAAACTCAAAGATAAAAAAGGTGGGACGATCGATGAATTTCCTGAAGATGTGAGATTTCGTCAGTTTCCTGTTCCGCACCTCAAAATGTTGCCTTCTTCTCTCTAATCCTGCTTGAGAAAAAACCTCTGACAAACTATTCGCATAGGTCAGAGGTTTTTCTTTTAGTTACTACCTACATCAACAAATATGGCACTCACAAAAATCGGCGGACAAAAAATCGCTGCTGGCAAAATTGGAATTTCTGTTGAAGAATATCAGCAAAATCTTAAGTTTGGTCTGAAATGGTGTTTTTCTTGCAAAACATGGTTAAAGGTCAGCTTGTTTAATCAAAGCAAAAATGCGCGCGACGGCAAAGACAACCGTTGCAAAATCTGCCGTCGAGCTTTTGACAGACGAAGGTATCAGCCTATTCCGTAGCTTGCGGGCGCGTAGCGCATCGGCATAAATAAACCGCGAGGCTTTCCCCCGGTTCCCGGCAGAGATGGCGACAAAAACCAAGCCCGCAACCGTGTGAATTACGCAGTCTCCCGCCATAAATTACCGCGTGCACGTAATATCCCCTGTGTGGATTGTGGTCATTTAGGGCCCGATGGCGTACCGCCCCGCAAGCTACGACTCCATGAATATGACCACTATAAGGGGTACGATGCCGTCAACCATTTAGAAGTCGAATGTGTTTGCGTTCCCTGCCATATCGATCGGGAACGCCAAAGGAAACAGAAACGGCAATATCACAAACACATCAGTCCTGGTAAATAGTGCTTCGCTGTAAAATTGTAAGTTTTGTGGACAAATAATATGGCGATTCGCATTCCCAACAAAAATGGCAAGTTTAATCCTGAACCTGAGCCTGGGCCTTCTAATTCTGCTACTTCTGATTCAAAGTCCAAGGAATCAATGTTTGCCAAATTTACGGCTAAATTATCCTGGGAAATCAATAATATTGAGCCAGAGTTAGATGAACTTTTTCCGTATTACAAAGACTACTGCTTTATCTTTCTAACTCCTCACTGTGATGAAGGCTATGTAGGAGAAGGCTATGGAACTTATCGAGATTGCTTAGACAAATATGATGAAATTGGTCGGCGGTTGGCAAAAATGTGGCCGATCGACCAAGAAACCGAAGACAGAAAAATCAATCACAACAGTCGTGGTAAATAGTTATGGCAATTCGCATTCCGCATAAAAATGACAAGTTTCGTGACCCTGAGCCTGAACCTAAGCCTGAGTCTACTTCTGATTCTGGATTTGATGTAGACTTAGTATTTCAGAAATTAACAGCTAAACTTCGCTGGGAACAGAAACATATTAAGCCCGTATTGGGTGAAATGTTCCCTTCTTACGACGACACCTGTTATATCTTTCTAACATTTGGATGTGATGAAAGATATGTGGGAGAAGGTTATGGTTTTTACCACTCTCGCATGGAAGAGTATGAGGAAATTGGTCGGCGTTTGGCTAAGCTGTGGCAGATCGAAGAAGAAACAGAAGAGAGAAAAGTAAATCACTACAGTCGTAGATGTAAGTAGTGCTTCGCTGTAGGGTAGTGATTTCTAGGAACAGTAATATGTCACTACCCTATCTCACAAAAATCGACGATTTCAATCATTCTTTCATCCATCCTTCAGCGAAGCACTACGATCGACCAACGGTAAGATTAGATAATCGACTACGTTGGGATAGATTGAATATTGAACCAGAGCTAAAAAGACTTTTTCGCTATTACCGTAACACCTGTCCTCTTGCGGACAGAACCCAGGGATTTGAAGCTGCTAAGTCTCCCGAAACTTATGCTGAAATCGGTGAATTGGTAGCCAAGATGTGGTCGATCGATCAACTTACAGAAGTCAAGCAACTGAATTATTACAGTCGTAGGTGCTTCGCTGTAGAGGGGTAGTGTTTAGCTAATTGTTGACTAATGAACATTGAGACTTTAGAATTTTTGGGACAAAACACCCAACAACAGTATCAAAAACTAACAGCGAAAGCTTTGTTTGAGATGGAATATATTGAGCCATATTTAGGCTCAATATTATTCCCTTATTACAGCCACTACTGCGTTATCTCGGTACTCTGCATTAACTATTCTCACTACCGATTTGGATTTTATGATAGCGGTAGTCATGTCGATCGATACGATCGAATTGCCATGCTTCTTAAAAGAATCTAACAAATCATCAGAAAAATTGACTGTTACATCGTGATCATATAACAGTCAATTAAATTAAAACATCAAGTCAATTAATTATACCCTAAATCTATGCAAGTATTTCTCACCGGAACCGAAAGACTGGAGAAAATGAACGAGGAAATATGGACGCGAATTCACAATATCATCAAGCTCAATGCTACAATTTTAATCGGGAATTATCGCGGTTTTGATCAGTTAGCATTAACATTTTTAAATGTTTTGGAATATCCTAACGTTAAAGTTTATGAAGCGGGAAGCGGTATAGGTTTTGGATATCCAATCATTGATGTAGGTCGATATCCACGTCAAGATATCCTAATGAGTCGATCGGCAGATTATATGTTGGCAGTTCATGACGGTCTTAGCTATGGAGTTAAAGCCAATTTAAGACGGATGCCAGCAGAGAAAACTCGAATCATTTACGTTAAAATTTGAAATCAATCATGAAACTAAAATAAATCATTTTTGACGAAAACAATCCTAATCGCTATCGCAGCCTGAAAATCTTTGAGGAAATCGAGAAAGATTTGCTCAAAGAAATCAGGGGCGATCGCACTTACAAAATGCCTCCCAACTACATCAACTGGCATATTTTGAGCGGAATTCTAGACGTAGCTCTTTCAAGTTGCACACTGGAATATATCCGGTCTGACTTATCCGCCTTCATCCATAGCTACAGAACCGCTCTTTGGTTTATCAAAGAAGCTCCTATTTATTGTCTGACCCAGCAAGTGATAGAAGCCTTTGATCAGACCGATGCTATTTGTAAGCCTGGTATCTTGAGGGGTTGGCAACCCTCCTTGCCTACTTTCCTGCTAGCTATACCCAAAGGCTTAATTCACACGCCTGACGGTGCCGAAGTAGATTATCTGACAGTTTCGTGTAGTGATTCCAATTATCCAGACTGGAATTATGGCAAGTGGGCTAACATCGAAATTAAGCCATTCAACCTGAAACACGATCGATATTTTCAGATTTGCACCGTAGATTCTCTCGAAACTGTGTGGACTTCAGGGACTGCGGTTAAGGCTGATGGCACTTTGATTTACGATGAAAGCGAAAACTTGGGGCAGCACACCATTTCCGACGATGATAAAGTTTTCCTTCAACGCATTCGCAACTTGGTTATTAATGTACTGCTGACTTTAGAGTTTGCACCAGACTTATTGGCGGATGTCGCTGACTCTGAAATCAAAACTAAAAGCAAGGGATTTATGCGAATCAATCGAAGTTCATCTAATGTAAGATATCCCCGATGGCTAGGCAAAAACTATCAAAACTCCTCGGTATTATCCGTAGCAAAAAGAACTCATAACTCTCCGTGTACTCACTGGAGACAAGGGCATTGGAGGTTGTTAGAATCAGGTGAAGGCAAGCGCTGGAGAGATAATAAACGCATTTGGATTCAGCCTGTTTGGGTGAAGTCATAATAGCAGTTATCAGCCTCAACAGTAAACTACAATAGATAAAATACTTCTGAGGCTGAAATAATGATTACTCCAGGAGCTTCATATAACTGCTTTTCTAAGTTTGTATTTGATGGCGATACTTTAACTCTAGATTTTCGAGGTGATGAACTAAGAGTAAGACTGCGATGGATAGATACTCCTGAAGCTCAAAAACCTGGACAAAATAGCACTGATCCAAAAATACTGAAACACTGGGAATGGGCGCAAAAAGCAAAGGTTGCATTGATGAATTTGGTGGCAGAAAAAGCAATAATTACGGTTCCCATCGAGAAAGACCAATTCGATCGCTGGGTGTGCGACTGTTATCTTAACAAAGTTTCGGTAGCAACGAATATCCAAATTCTTCAATGCAAAGCAGGAATGGGAGTCAGTTTCCTTCCATTTAACCGCTTTGCCTATAACACCAGAGAATTGTCTGTACTGAGAGGAATTATTACCGAAACTGCCAGCGCTAATCGCAAGAAATTAGGGCTTTGGTCAGAGCCTGACCTAATTCTTCCTAACGAATTCAAAAGATTAACTTTATCCTGAAAAAACATGAAATTAGCTGAAAAAATTGTTAAATATATGGAAGCCAATAAATATCATTTGGCTACCCGAGCGGGAGAAAAAAACATAATTTATGTGGAAGGGATGGACCCGGATGGAACGCTCAATGCGGATACTCCAAATCATTTTAATGATGCCCGAGTGCTGTTAGTTTTTCACAAAGGAGTCCCAACGATCGAAGCAGCTTGGGAAGCGACAACCGAACCAGGCTACTACTACACCGACAATCCCATGAACCCTAATGGAGCCGCCAGAATTGCTTTTGGGCAATATTGGGCGTGGCAAGTCGGACTTCACGGTTACTCTCACCCGCACGAAGCTCTTATCCAGGTTGGGATGGTCAAGGTGCACCGGGACTGGAACCGGGACATGATGCGAACTGGCGATGCGATCGATGAAGGGTATTTTGGCATCAATCAGCACCACGGCTACGGCCATCCTAAAAATGACATTCACACAGCCGGAGCTGGATGTTTTGTTGGTCACGATCCAGACGAACATTTTGATTTTATGGATCGCGTCAAGTCTGACCCCCGCTATATTGCTGACCCAGAGTTCGTATTTCCCACCGCTATTCTTCCAGGGAACAAACTGTAATCTATGGACTAATGAAACAAGAGACGCTTGATTATATCGCTGCTTCGATCGGGACTGTTGCAATTATCTCTACCTATATTTTTTGGTTAGCTTCTAGACAAATCAAGGATAGTTTAATCCATAAAATTGATCAATTTGTCTACGATCTAACCAAAAAACAAGAGAGTGACCAGCTTACTGCCGGGTACAAAATGCGACGCTGGCAAGATATGAACAAACTTCGATCGATTACTTTGGAGTATAGAATCGAAGCTATTGAGCATAAGTTAGACATGGGTGCTTGCAATATAGTTCAATCTCTTGAACATCAACTTGAAGAGCAGCTTGAGGAAGATGTAGACTTACGCATTTAAGTTCACTCAAAACCATGAAAGTAAGATTTAAAAAGCCAACGCTTGATCAGTTAGACTTTATTACCAGTTTTTTAGGTGCAGTTGCTGGGATTGCTGAATTAATGGTCTTTCGTGATTGGCTCAGTGAAGAAGACGGTCATTTTATCATTGGGATGTCATTAATTGCCTGGGGATTTTTTTGTAATAAACCGCCTCGCATTAGGAATTCCAGACAACCTCTGGCACATCCTGAATTACTGGATGAGCTGAGAGAATAATAGCATAATTAGGAGTCCGAACAAAATACCTAAGAAAAAAATTGTTAACTGATCCATAAATTTTATAGTAGAATCACAACTTAAATGATTCTACTATGAGATTTATTGTTGGGTTAGAAATTACGGATTATTATTCATTTTCTCCGCTACAACCTTCAATGTTACCGCTGAACCCGCAGCTAAACCAATAATTGCTCCAGCAGTAAAAGTATCTACTGGATTTACCGAATTCTTGCGCTTCAGTTCTTCACTTGCCTGATGCGCGTCCTCTCTTAATTCTTGGATGACACCGGGAACAATTTCAACCGTTGCGAGTATAGCTGTTGTCAATGTTCCTGCCAAAAATACTGATTCGTTTGCTGTTGGTTTACGCATTTTCTGTCCTAGTTTTGTGTGATTGATGTACATCGATCGAATTAATGATCGATTTGATTTACCTCTTTTCCAAGTAATCCTTGAATTTAGCAATTAGTGAAGGCGTGCCATATTTCATTACTATGTAATAGAAACATTTTTTACCTACATCTGAATAACTTCGAGGCTTCCCCCTCTTCTGGGTGAAACCCAAACCGACTTGTATGAGTTTGCTGGCACTTGTATATTTATCGGATAATTCCAAGATGCGCTCAAAAACTGCTGTTTCTGACTCATTTGGCAGTAATCTTGCGAAATCTTCGGCATCCCAGATAACTGGATAATTCTCTCTGGGTAAGGGTTTCGGGCTTATCTCGTGTTTGATAAGGTTATCAAATGTGAATAATTCTTCACCTGAATTATCTGCCGAATTATCTGGTAAATTATCCGAGTTTTGATTTGCTTGCGATCGATGTAATTCTATCGATTGATCGAGTTGTTCTGGTGTGGATTCAGCTAACCAATAATCCCATGATACTTTTTGATTTAATGCCCGGTTTAGTTGATCTACGTCCGATTCTGGCTCCGATTCCACTTCAGTTTTTGGGGTTTTTGAACTAAGTTTTTCATTATTTTCTGGACTAGCGATAACTTGACTCGGTTGAGTCGGAAATTCAGTTTTTTCTACAGAGTGTTCTACGGGAAAGCTATTAAATAACTCATAAACCCATTCAGGGCGTATCCAGTACGGAAGAATGGAAATTGGTAAGTCTTTGATGCACTCTCCCTCTTCATCTTTGATACCGGAAATGGTTCCTTTGAAAAGTGGTTGTAATTTACTGTTCGATCGTAACTGAAGTTTAATTACTCCTGAATTAACTGATTTGCTAAAACCCTCACCACCGCCAAAAGCAGCATTAGTATCGTTGTGAGCAATGAACACAGGCGCTTCTTTGGCTTTCCGAGGGTCGCCAACAACTTTTCGAGTTAGTTTGCTAGCAGGTTCCGCCGTACCTTCTTCAAAGCCATATTGTGTCATCTCATCAAAGATAGAAGTCAGCCAATCATCCTTCAAGGTTCGGACTTTGAATCGATCGTACATGGCGTTAAGTTGTTGACCAACTTCCTCAAAGTTTTGATTTGCGCCATAGCCGGGGACTCCCAACTTTACCAAAGTTTTCCAACACTCGTCATGATTTTGGTGAAAGTGAGGGTCAGCGATCGAGATGATTTTGTGACCATACAAATAATGCCGACACAATCCTATAAAAGCTGCAAAGTAACTTTTAAAGCTACCCATATCACCATAAATTAGTAATGGCTTGTGCATCAGTTGCTCAATCCATCCGTCTTCATGTTCCTGGATCAACTTCAAGAGTGTCGATCGAGCAGCAGCCATGTACTCCGCTCTTTTCTCTTCATAGCTTTTTTCTTTCTTCTCCTTTGCCTCACTCTCACTTTTACTATCAGAAACAGAATCGGCTATAGAATCAGTTTCTGTTTCTGTTTCTGGTACAGAATCAAAAACAGTTTTTGTTTCTGGCGTTGTGGGTTGGGAGCTTTTGAGAAGATGCTCAAGAATTTCAGGGTAATCGTGAGCCATGACCCGGACATAATTCTGCTGAGTTTCGGCTTTGTAGACCTCAACTGAGGTATCAGCTCGAATCTTCTCCTTAACCACTACCTCCTGAACTAGGACATCGGTGAGTGCGGAGTTAACAGCAGCATCAAGGGCTAGCTGTTTCAGTCGCTGCTCAAATTCCCAGAGTTCTTGCTGTTCGAGCTGTTCTTTTTTTCGCTGACTGTCGTGCCAGCCGAAATATCCGCAGCCGATCGCAGCCAGAGAGCTAGCTTGCCGGACTCCCACCCAGCGATCGAAAGGAAGCGGCATCAATGCCAACCCCAGACAGCAAAATGCTCCGAAAAATGATGCGACTGTTACTCTTTTACTCATTACTCCCCCCTTACCCTTTATCCAATGCCTGATGACTAATGCCTGATGACTAATGCCTGATGACTGATGCTCACTCAATGCCCGGTGACTCTAATGCCTGATGCCCAATGCCCGGTAATGCCTGATGCTCAATCTCTGCTCAATGTCTGATGCTGAAGCTCAAAATTGACTGAAGATATCCCGGCCGGCTAAAAGCGAATACAGCCGTACCAGCCGGGATGGAAGTATTATTTACTACCTGCACCAATGATCCACATCGCGACAACGACAAAAACTGCGATCGCCAAACCATGCTTCCAGGTCAGGAGATAATACAAATCCCAGAAGGTTAAGAGTCCTCCGAAAGCTAGTAGAGCACCGCCCGTCCGCCACAAACCGGAGTAGTTGCGATCGGCTGGTGAGATAGCACAGAGACAGACTGAAGCACCGATAATAACCACAACTCCCAAGACAATATGTGAGGGAAAGAGCCGACACACATTCGCGATCCCAATGCCGATCGCAAAATTCATTACCAAAAATTGCCAGTTATTGACATTCTTGAGGTGTTTCAGTTTGGCTGACGGTTTATAGACGATCGATTCTGTCTGTTCTGTTTGTGGCTGTTGTACAGCAGGTTTTGGCGGTAATTGTGGAGTTTGGAAAAACATGGTTTGTGCATTTATTGAAGGTTTTGCCGTAGAGCAGACAACAATTGGGGCAAATGTCGATATTCTGTATTGCTGAAGTTTCCGCAATTACTAAATATCCGTAACTGTTGGGTAGTTTTATCCCCGGTTCATGGTCATCTGTCGTTACCCAACCTGTGTTTGTCGTAGCAGCAACGCCGTTTTTGTAATCGATCGAGCTGACTACTTTAAAAACTTGATTTTTAAAAATAATCAATTTCCACCCCTGAAGAAACTACCAAATCTTGAAAAACCGCGATTTATCTGCGAAGCAACACTCTTAGCTTTGCCTGCGATATCCCCTGACCAGTTCACCGCTAGATTAATTGAATCCTTCGCTCTGCCTGTTGCCGATTGTTGTGTTGTCGATCGTTGTGTTGCCGATCGTGTCACTGAACCTGCTGAAACAAATTGAGGTTGAGAGAAATTGGACTGACTAATTTGAACTGGAGAAGAAGCGAAACCGCCGAGAGATGGATGATTTAAGCCATGACTACCGTGTCTCAATCCTAATGAAGCTTGCTTATAGATATTGGTTTCTTCCTCTTTCCAGGCTGCTACTTGAGCAGCCAACTCTGGATTTCCTTGCATCCTTTCCATTGCTGCATTAACTTCGGCTACTTTCTTGGCGATCGCAGCAATTACCGTGTTGTCCCACAAAAGTTTATCTTGTACAGTTTCTGCTGTAAATTGTTCCTCTTTTTTGATAAGCCGATAATCTTCGACTTCTACGGTTGCGCCGTACTTCGCCCGAGCAACCGCAACATCTATCTGAGCTTTCTTAATCTTCTCAGCACCTTTATAGCCAGCTTCCATTAACCAGCCTTGGAACTCACGGAAACAGATTTGTGCGTCAATGAGTAGCTTGAACTTCTCTTTGATTTCGCTGATGTGGTCAAGGAACCATTTTGCTTGGATTGCCCGATCGCCGATCGCAGCCCAGCCCTGGGGAGTGAGTTGGTTCAAGTTAGCGGTTGTGATATTGAAAACATCAGCTAACATTTGCTCGCCCTCTTCATCAAGAGCGCCACCGACTAGGGTTGTGAGAAGGTAGGTTAATACATCTTGTTCTTGATCGAGTAGTTGTTGCATTGTGCTTGCCTCTTAATCAAATTGTGTTGGGTCAGAAGAATTGAGATTATCAATCCAGTTTTTAGCATTAGCTAAAGCTGTTTCTGTGTCGTCGGCAGCTCCTGTTTTCAATCGATCGTAGACACACCAGTTCATTTTCGTGTTTAAATGAAGCCATTTAAGCTTAATTACTAAGCCTAAATATTCATATTCTTCCAAGTCAGAGCCAGAGTCTATAACACCTCTTGCTTGGAGATTAAGCAAGAATTTTATGGCTAGATTGCTGACGGTCTGAGCGGATAACAGATTCAGGATTTTATCTAACATTGCTTACCTCATGAGATTCTTCATCCTCATAGTCCATAAAATCGTTAATCCACTTTTGGGCTTCTAGGAGGGAGGAAGCAGAATCGTAGGTCATGCCTTGATCGAGAAACCGATACATACCGTCGTAGACATACCAGATCCACTGTTCGCTCCAGCGTTCATCTCCATCTATGTGAAAACATCGCAAACGAATAATCAATCCACAATGCTCATATTCATCCGATATTGGGGGATCTATCACCCATTCTGTGATTGCACCTTTGAGTTTTAGGTAGATCAACAACTGTTTGGTGAACGATAGGACGATCGAATCGGGCAACAGATTGAGTATTGGTTTAAGATTCTTACGCATTTCGTTGCCCTTGCCGTCCTAGATAAGTTTTGATTTCGATCCTTTCCCCCGGTTCGGGTCTGGGGAGCTGAAGCTCAACTTCTTTCATTGCCAGAATCGCGCAGACTTCAGTGTCGCCGTAAACTGTAAAAACTTTGGTTGGGTGACGGCTGCTGGTAACGTAAACTTTTCGAGAATATTGATTCGCCACTTTCGCGGTTCCGAATAACCAATCAAACATCTATTTATTCTCCTGTCCGATTTTACCGTCAAGAAATTCAACTGTCCAAATTTGAGCTAGAGCAACAGCATCATCTCTTGTATCTGCGACTCCAGTTTTTAACACTACTTGCCCAAAACCGTCATAAATTAACCAATCCCAATAGTTAAGTTCTTGTCCCAAAAATGTTGAATATGCAGAGAAAGACTTGACTTGAATTTGCAATCCTGCATAGAAATAGCAACCGGGCAGTAAATGTTCAGTATCATGATTAAAGTTTTGGTAAACTTTATTAATCAGCTCTGTCGTAAACTGAGCGATCGTCTCCTTAGAAACGAACAGACTGGGAAGTAGTTGCAGTAATTCTCTGAGCATAATTATCTAAAAAGTAGAGAGGAAAGAAGCATCAAAATTAAAACTGCAATAGCTAAGTAAGCCAAGTTGAGAAGCCAACAAAGAAGAAATAACGTGATTTGCATCAGCAAAACTCTCAAAGGATTGACTTCAAACCATTCAGTGTACCCATCTAATCCTTTAGTTCGCAAATAGTGGCTACCCTCAAAGATTCTGTGCATCATTTTTTCTGTCAGTTTCATGTTCATCGTGAAGACGATCGCCCTAATTTCTAAGTTAGCTGCGTACTCTTTTGACAGGTAATATCGGCGTATTTTTGGTGTCTCACTCAAACCAACTTTGCAAAGAGCACCGTCTTGAAAAATGTAATTAAACCCTGGGACATAATCACTCTTTCTCTTAGGTTTCGGTTTTTTAGGTTGCCGTTGGTGTTTGAGAATTAGACTTGCTTTAGCGTTTCGCATTCATTTGTGTCCTCAAAATAGCGATCGAATGAGACAAAAGTGCGACTTGTTGATTACATAATGCCTTATGTCGTGGTGTCAAAGTTCGTATTTGTTGAGTAGCATTACACCGCGTGTCAAAGTCGCTGGATTTCAAATCTTCTTCAAGTTTAGCGAAGGTAATTTTATTATTTGCGATTTCGGCTTCGAGTTCAGGCAGGGACATTTCTATTGGTCTTTTGACTTTACGCATCACAACCACTTGTCGTTCTGCCAGTTTTTCATTACGTTTCGAGAGTTGCAAAAGTTCTTGACTTAATTTCAAAGAAGCTTTTGTGTCAGTCACTTTTCCTATTTGAGCTTTGAGCTTATTTTTGAGCAATTCGTTCGCATCGCGCTCAGCTTGAAGCTCGTCATAGGTCATGCTTGTCAGTCTTTTTACCATGATTAGCTCCTAATTCTCAACTGTTTGACGGTTATTGTGGCTGCCAATTCCTATTGATGGTGAAATTTGATAAACTTTCTGGTTATTAACTGTTTGGTTGCCGTAGACGATCGTCGGTTTCACTTGTTTGACGGCTTCTTGATACCCGGTTTGATAGCAAAATGCACCAAAGCCAACCATCAATGCTGGGATAGCTCTACTCATCCAGGGATATCCAGGTTCTGAATTCTTACTTGTTGGTGTTGAATCTGCCGATTGGTCATTCATCGTTAATAATCCTTGCTGTGATTAACAATTCTTGCGATCGTATTGCTTGCACTATCCTTTGAAATCCGTATCAAGCCTTCATCTGCCATATCTTGAACATCAATTTCTACTCGCCATTCTGCGATTAAAGTACAGAAAGCAATTTCTGCTGTACTGCCTACTTCAAAACGTTTCAGGAAATCGAGAATGGCTTGCATATCAGCCGTTAGTTCCATAGTTCCATATCATCTTGAGACGGGAATGTACATTCATAGTTCTGCTGATCTGTCTCCAACCTGTAACAGGTTTTGGGATAGGGGCATTCTCTGCTTCCTACACAGTTCGGCGGTAAAATTCTTTTTCGTGGCTGGCACAGTTGTAGATTTTCATCAACAGGCTCTACAAATCGTGTCATATCACCTGTACACAAGTTCAAATCGATAACTCGGCACAATTCCAAACACTTTTTATCAGCACTGTAGACGTAAACTTTTTGCTGACTGTGCCAGTCAAATAGTTTTCTAGATGTGATAGGGACTAGCATTTAGCAAACCCCCGTCATAAATACTGAAGCTGAACTCACAGGATAGGGATTGGCGGGAGCGGTAAAAATCGAAAGTAACCACTGAATCATTGCTCTTTCCTCTTGTCTAGATTGAGGTGTAGATTTCTTGGTACAGAAACAGGAACAAGAACAAGAACAGGAACAGGAAGGGGAACGCAAGCTCGCATAGATAACTAAAGCAGTGAATAGTTTTTCTCTGTGAGCTTGCCTAGCTTGATGCTCCAGAACTAGGCGATCGCTATAAGCTTCAGCTAGTTCTCTGCAAGATTCGATTAGCCCCAAAGTCCAGTAATCTGTTTCGATTCCTGTTTTTTTCCCGGTAAACTCCCGCCACGCAAATCTAAAGGAGTCGATCGAACAGATTGAGTGATCGAACCAAAATTCGCTCGAACTTTAGCTGCTCTATTTTGAAGTTTGTCCACTACATTTGCGCCCAGGGCAATGCAAAAAGTATCAACTATTTGCTCAGATGCTGCATCAGCAACATCAGTCATTGCTAAGCTGGCTTCTTGAGTGATCGATCGAATAGCAAGTACCATTCCATTGGTTTCTTCTTGACCATCGCGGTGTTCACTATGATCAACCGCAGTCTCGTCAATATCATCATTTTGAGCTTCCGCTGCGGTGCCTGTCCGTTTGCCAGCTATTTGTAACAGTGCGTCTGCTGGCGACATCATTTGTTCTCGTACCAGTCGGTAGTATTCAGTCACTTCGAGAGCATCAGCGTCTACAACCTGAGAGTTTTGCCAATCTCTCTGACCCAGAGCTTTTCGGACATTGGTGATGTCGCTAACTTTGCCCAGACCGAGTTGAGCTTTGAGTTCGATTCTTGAAATACTCATCTGTGTTGATTCCTATGTTTTGTAAGTAATTGCGGGTTTTGTCGATATCTCGATCGCAGATCAAGAAGATTTCCTCTAGCTGAACCAGACACCATTTCGAGAAATCTGAGAATTTGCGACTATAAAGCGATCGCTCAATTTCTGGGCATTCTTCCTCAAGCAGTGCCAATCTTCGTTTAAAAGTTGCTTCTGCCATTGGCTTATTCGTTTTATGGGAAATCTTGCCCAGTTCTGCCCTTAACTCCGATCGCGTCCAGAAATTGCGCCTACCCGATTCTTCCGTAACTTGCGCTGTTATTGTCTTTCGGCGTTTCATGTCTTTGTATGAGCTACTTTAGGGATAGCTGGGGCTGTCTTTCCAGTAGCTCACAGCCAGAGAAAAAAAATTATCGATCGTCCCGTGGGCTTCCTTTTTCAGTGCCTGGTTCTTCGCCTAGTTCTTCAGCTTTGGGTTTGGGGTAAGTTTTCGTTGCGTCCCAGTACCCGAAAGCTCGTCTCTGATTCCATACCTTCTCGGCTGCTTCCTGAGCCGTTTTTCCGAAACCTTTCACAATGCAGTTGGGGTTGAACGAACGTTCAACCACAACTAGATGCTGTGGCTGTAGTAACATAATGCTGTCTCCTAGTGCCGTGTGGCGGCATTGGTGGAAAGTCTGGTGAACGTGTTGACGCACGTTTACCAGGCGTTTTTGCAAATGTAACACTAAATTAGTGTTACGTCAAGAAAAACTTAGAAACTTTCTAAGTTTTCCATTATCCTGATTTGAGTAGTCAAAGGATTTTATGGGATTTTATGGAATTTCATGGCAAAAAGTAGGGATAGTCGCGATCGCATATCGGTGACATTCGATATTGGGCAGTTGCGGGAGCGATTAAAAGCTCAGGCGATCGAGCCGAGTCAGTCGCTAGCATCGATCGTGAGGATGGCTGTGCTCGAATGGCTTGAGCAACGGGAAGCTGTCCAAGATAAAGAATCTGAAGAATCTAAAGAATCTGAAAATAACGATTAAATTAATATAGCAATTATTGACTATGCCTCAACCTTATATTTATTAAGGATTTCAACCATATTTGACACACAATGGCATTGTAGGGGTCAGCGGTTCGAGCCCGCTATTCTCCATAAACAAGATTAGGAATACATCAGTGCTGTGTCCTAATTTGTACCCAAACAGTACCAGCGCGTGCTTAAATTCGATCGCGACTTGTACCTAAACAGCATTGCCGTGTCCTTAAATTCGATCGCGACTTGTACCGAAACAGCATTGCCCTGTCGTTAAATTCGATCGCGACTGATACCTAAACAGCATTGCCGTGGCCTTAAATTCGATCGGGCCACACACCGCGAAAACCAATTTTCCCGTAAAATCAAAACAGTCTACCCGCAACCAAAGCGCTACCAGTGGCAAAGTCAACTGAACCCAACAATCCAGAGAGTCCGAGCCAACTTGCCCGCACGCCTCTGTACGACCTATCATTAGAACTCAAAGCTCGGATGGTGCCCTTTTCCGGGTGGGAGATGGCAGTACAGTACGCAGGCATCAGCAGCGAACACCAAGCAGTACGCCAGCAAGCAGGAATGTTCGACATTTCCCACATGGGAAAATTTGGTTTGAGAGGGAAACAATTAATAGAAAAATTTCAACCCTTAGTACCCTCAGACTTAAGCCGCTTGCAACCCGGTCAAGCTCAATATACAGTCTTGCTAAATGCCCAAGGCTGCATCTTAGACGACATTATTTTCTACTGCCAAGAACCAGACCCTATCACTAGCGAAGAACGTGCAGTAATCATTGTCAACGCCGCCACTCGCATCGCCGACAAAGCATGGATCACCACTCACTTAGAATTGAGCGAACTCTGTTTTACAGACATCTCAGAAGATAAAGTTTTAATCGCAATTCAAGGACCAGAAGCTGTTAAATATCTCCAGCCTTTTGTGGAAGACAACCTGGCACCAATTAAGGCATTCGGTCACTTAGAAACAAATCTGTTGGGACAGCCGAGTTTTATCGCCAGAACTGGTTACACCGGCGAAGATGGGTTTGAAATCATGGTGGATGCCGAAGTAGGAAAAGAACTGTGGCAAAAATTGTTAGCTGCTGGTGTTGTTCCTTGCGGATTGGGCGCGAGAGATACCTTGCGTTTAGAAGCAGCAATGGCTCTTTACGGTCAAGATATCGACGACAATATCACACCTTTAGAGGCTGGATTGGGTTGGGTAGTTCACCTCGACACCAAAGGCGATTTTATTGGTCGTGAGGTTTTGGAACAGCAGAAAGCGAGTGGAGTATCAAAGCGGTTGGTAGGGTTAGAAATGCAAGGGCGGCACATTGCGCGCCACGGCTATCCGGTAATATGTGAAGGCGAAACAGTAGGAGAAGTTACTAGCGGTACATTATCGCCTACATTGAATCGGCCAGTCGCCCTCGCATTTGTTCCGGCAAAATTAGCTAAAATCGGTCAGCAATTAGAGGTCGAAATTCGCGGGAAAAACTATCCGGCTAGTGTAGTGAAAAAACCATTTTATCGATCGCCAAACCGCCCCAGTTAAATTAAGTAGGTCAGCCTTAATTCAGGGGCGTTGCTCATAGCAACGGTTCACAATAAAGTATATAGCAATCCTAAATGATTTGTGTAATTCTTGTAGGGGCAGACCCCCCGTGGTTGCCCCGCCTTGGCTGGGGTAGGCACGGGGGCACTACCCCTACATATTTTTACCACTGATGCGAGGATTGCTATAAGTGTATGTGTTGTTGTGGAACGGGCTTCTAGCCCGTTGCTCATCTTGGTCAAGAAGACTCATCTACTAGCTTAGCAAATTGTCGCAAAGTTTCAGCATAGCGATCGCCCGCCACATCCATCAAATCATTATGACCGGCCCCATCAACCCAAAAATTTAATTTCGGGTGCTTCGCGGTGGCAAACAACTGCTCTCCATGCCAAAAATGAACCACCTCATCAGCCTTACCGTGAATCACCAAAACAGGCGATCGCACTTTGCCAATTTTATCAATATTCACAAACTTGTCAAAGGGTAAAATCGGAATCCGCGTCAACACCCGAAAAGCCGAAACAAAGGAACTTTCAACCACCAAACCGCCGACTTTTTGCCGCGAAGCCAAATCAATTGCTGGCCCACCACCCACCGAACGGCCGTAAAGAATAATTTGGTTTGCAGGTACTCCCAACTGTTGGGTTAAATAATTGTAAGCAGCCTCAATATCACGATAAGTATTATACTCAGAAGGATTTCCCTGACTCGTGCCGTAACCTTGATAATCATAGGCAAACACAGCAAACCCGCTATCTCGAATCTCTCTGAGTAGCCACAAAATCCCCTCCAAGTCTTCCGCATTCCCGTGACTGTAAAGTATAGTATATTTAGCTTGCGGGTTAGGAAAATGAACAGTAGAAATTTTCACGCCATTAGCTGAGCTAACTTTGATAACTTCCCTGCTATCACTCTGACTAGATGGGGGAGGTTGAAAAATTAGTCGTTCTGAAAAAAAGAAACCGTAAAAACACAGAAATGCGTAAATAAAAATTATAGAGCGCATCAGTCTTTTGACAGAAAATTCTCCGAAAAGCAAGCGTTTAATATTTTTTTTGTTCCACTTAGTCATTATTAAAGGCTCATAGTTCACTAAGATTTACTTGATACTTTGTTTATTGTGAGAAAAGATATGGCACTAAAATACCCCGATGACTTGAAATACCTAGATACCCACGAATACATCCGACTCGAAGGCGAAATAGCCACCATCGGCATTAGTGCTTTTGCAGTTGACCAACTCGGCGATATCGTGTTTCTAGATTTGCCCGAAGTCGGTGCAGGGTTGGAAAAGGGCGAAGCTTTCGGTACAGTCGAGTCAGTGAAAGCCGTTGAAGACTTGAAAGCACCAGTTACCGGTATAGTCGTAGAACGCAATGATGACATTATAGAGTCTCCCGAAAATTTGGCAGAAGACCCCTATGGCGCTGGATGGCTGCTGAAAGTGCGCGTTGACAATCCCAGCGAAGCAGACGAGGCTTTCTCGGCCCCGGAGTATCGCAAAATGGTCGAAGGGGAATAGGGCATAGGGCATAGGGCATAGGGCATAGGGCATAGGGCATAGGGCTCGTTGATAATTCCACAATCCGCCAGGGGTTGAAACCCCTGGCTAATAGCACAAGTCGTCTAAAGACGACTGAAATACCAAGCTGTTGCGGGGGGAGTTGCGATAAGTGCAGCTTAATCTACAGTCGTCTTCAGACGACTTTAGCTATGAGACAGGGGTTTCAACCCCTGTCGGACTGTCGGACTATCGGACTGTCGGACTCTCGGACTTTGATAGACGCAAAAAATCTTCCTTAGTCGTCTTCAGACGACTTTAGCTATGAGACAGGGGTTTCAACCCCTGTCGGACTGTCGGACTGTCGGACTGTCGGACTATCGGACTCTCGGACTTTGATAGACGCAGAAAATCTTCCTTGTTTTCTTAGCAAAATGTTACAAACAAAGAAGCAAAAGTCTATTCAGGAGAATCCGCCTTGGTACTCTACAGCCCTCAACTTGAACCCAACCAGCAGCAAAACCTTTCCTCCATCAATGGTTTTGCGGGCCGGCACATTGGCCCGACACCCAGCGAAATCCAGCAAATGCTCAATGTTTTGGGCATTTCCAGCCTCGATGAGTTGATTGACAAAACGGTTCCAGCGGCGATTCGCATTTCTCAACCGCTACAACTTCCCGCAGCGCAAAGCGAGTACAGCGCTTTGGCAGAATTGAAAGAAATTGCTGCAAAAAATCAGGTATTTCGATCGTACATCGGCACTGGATATCACGACTGCATAACTCCCCCCGTCATCCAGCGGAATATCCTAGAAAATCCCGGCTGGTATACAGCTTACACTCCCTACCAAGCCGAAATTGCTCAAGGGCGATTGGAAGCTTTGCTGAACTTCCAAACCATGATAATTGACCTCACGGGTTTGGAAATTGCCAACGCTTCTTTGCTCGATGAAGGGACAGCGGCGGCGGAAGCGATGGCGGTGAGTTACGGCGCCAGCAAAAATAAGGCAAAAGCGTTTTTTGTTTCCCAAGATTGCCACCCTCAAACTATTGAAGTTGTGCAAACTCGCGCTAAGCCGCTGGAAATTGAGGTAATTGTCGGCGACCATCAAAGCTTTGAGTTCGATCGTACAATCTTCGGCGCTCTCCTGCAATACCCAGCCACAGACGGCGCAATTTACGACTATACCGATTTTATTCGATCGGCACACGAAGTCGGCGCATTAGTCACAGTAGCCGCCGACATATTGAGCCTTTGCTTGCTCACACCCCCCGGCGAATTCGGCGCGGATATAGCCGTAGGAAGCACTCAGCGCTTCGGAGTGCCGATGGGATTCGGAGGGCCCCACGCAGCCTATTTCGCCACGCGAGAAGAGTTTAAACGGCAAGTTCCGGGGCGAATTGTCGGCGTTTCTAAAGATGCCAACGGCAAATCTGCTTTGCGCTTGGCTTTGCAAACTCGCGAACAGCACATCCGCCGCGAAAAAGCTACTAGCAATATTTGTACTGCTCAAGTTTTGCTGGCAGTGATGGCGAGTATGTATGCTGTTTATCACGGCCCGTCTGGACTAAAAGACATTGCTGAGAAAGTATGGACTTTAACAGCACTTTTGGCATCGGGTTTAAGAAGTTTCGGATACAAAATTGGTTCTCAACCTTTCTTCGATACTTTGCGGGTAGAATTGGGAGAAAAACCGCTGTCAGAACTTCTAGAAGCTGCTAAAGTACGCAAAATTAATCTCCGAGTTTTCGATGATTCGACAGTGGGAATCACTTTAGATGAAACTGTCAGCGTTGAAGATGTGCAAGAGTTGTGGGAAATTTTTGCACAGAATAAAGATTATATCAGGGGTGACGGGCAGAATGCTCTCAACATTCCGCTGGATGCAGACGCATTGAATTCCTATTTGACCTTACCAGATTTTTGCGATCGCACCAGCAGCTATCTCGCCCACCCAGTTTTCAACAGCTACCATTCAGAAACTGAACTTTTGCGGTATTTGCACCGTTTAGAAGCCAAGGATTTATCGCTAAATACATCGATGATTCCCTTGGGTTCTTGCACAATGAAATTGAATGCAACAGCAGAGATGATGCCGGTGACTTGGGCGGAATTTGGCAAGATACATCCTTTTGCACCCCGCGATCAAACTCGCGGGTATCAAAAAATGTTCGTGCAACTAGAACAGTGGCTGGCAGAAATTACAGGTTTTGCGGGAATTTCTTTGCAGCCAAACGCTGGTTCCCAAGGCGAATACGCGGGCTTGTTAGTTATTCGTCAATACCACGAACACCGAGGCGAATCTCACCGAAATATCTGTTTAATTCCCCAGTCAGCCCACGGTACAAATCCGGCTAGCGCGGTGATGGCGGGGATGAAAGTAGTTGCTGTCGAGTGCGACTCTCAGGGCAATATTGATGTTGCTGACTTACATAAAAAAGCAGAAAAACACAAAAATGAACTGGCGGCTTTGATGGTGACATATCCATCAACGCACGGCGTTTTTGAGGAAGAAATTAAAGAGATTTGCGAGATTGTCCACAACTGCGGTGGACAAGTTTATATGGACGGCGCGAATATGAATGCTCAAGTTGGTTTGTGCCGCCCCGGTGATTTTGGTGCTGATGTTTGTCACTTGAATTTGCACAAAACTTTCTGTATTCCTCACGGTGGCGGCGGCCCGGGAATGGGGCCCATTGGGGTAAGGTCTCATTTAGTAGAATTTTTGCCCAGTCATTCTATTCTTAACAGTCAACAGTCAACAAACATCAGTCAACAAACATCAGTTGGTGCTGTTTCCGCCGCGCCTTGGGGAAGTGCTAGCATTTTGCCTATTTCTTGGATGTACATTCGGATGATGGGAGGAGTGGGTTTAACTGAGGCCACAAAAGTAGCAATTCTTAATGCTAATTACATGGCAAAACGCTTAGAATCTTATTATCCCGTTTTGTACAAAGGGAAAGCTGGTTTGGTGGCGCACGAGTGTATTCTGGATTTGCGATCGCTCAAAAAATCTGCGGCTATTGAAGTCGAAGATATCGCTAAACGGTTGATGGATTACGGCTATCACGCGCCGACGGTTTCTTGGCCGGTTGCTGGTACGGTAATGGTGGAACCGACGGAAAGCGAATCAAAGCAGGAATTAGACCGTTTTTGCGATGCAATGATTGCGATTCGAGGCGAAATTGCCGAGATTGAAAAAGGCAATGTTGACGCGCAAAATAATGTGTTAAAAAATGCGCCGCACACCGCAGAATCTCTGATGGTTGATGAGTGGAATCGTCCTTATACTCGCGCGCAAGCTGCTTATCCGACATCTTGGACTCGCGAACATAAGTTTTGGCCGGCGGTGGGCCGGATAGATAATGCGTTTGGCGATCGCAATTTTGTCTGTTCTTGTTTGCCAATGGAGGCTTACAGTCAAGGTTAAATATAGCCTTTCTCAGAAAGATGAGGTACTATAGGGCATAGGGCATAGGGCATAGGGCATACCTCACTTTTTTGAGAACCGCTGTAAGTCTCTCCGGGTACACAATGGGCATCTTACACACATACTATTGTGAGGAGTAGGGGTTGGGCTTCTAGCCCGCCCCAAAAGTTATATCAATTCCGGTTACACTCATACATGATGGGGAGTGGGGGAATGTAGAATTATTGACCTTGACTTTATCATTCCCATCCAACCGGAAACGATATTAAATTTAAATGTAGAACGGCTGATTAATCTAGATAAATGCGCCGAAAATAATGTAATAAAATAATCCACATTTACCAGGGAAAATAAAAAATGAATAGACGATTTTTGTGGCTTACTCACGAAAATAAACCGCGTTGGATTACCCTATTATTGTTAGGTTTTTTGGCGGCTTTGGGGGTAGTGGCAACAACAGCTTACATCAAAATGGCGATCGCCCAAACTATCGGCCCGGCTTTGTCTGTAGATGTTACAGCCGATCGACATTCCATAAGTCCTGACATCTATGGTATGAATGATTATGCGATCGATCCCACACTCGCCAAAGAGTTACGAATTCCGGTACAACGCTGGGGGGCTAATCACACCAGCCGCTACAACTGGTTAGTCGATTCTTCCAACAGCGGCGATGACTTCTTTTTCGTGGGTGGCGGCGACAATAAAAATCCTGTTCCCGGCGATTCTATAGATAAAATTGTCAAAACCAACCGCCAAAACGGCAGCAAAAGCATCGTTACAATCCCGATGATTGGCTATGTAAATAAATTTAGCACTTGGAACTGCGGGTTTAGAGTATCCAAATACGGCCCGCAAGAAAAAACAAATCCCTACATTTTTCCAGAAGGAGATAAGTGCGGCAACGGTAAGCGTCCCGACGGTACTTTGATAACTGATAATAATCGCCTTGATGTCAGTATTATTAGCGACCCAGCTTTTCAACAAGCTTGGGTTAAACACTTAGTTAAAGCCCACGGTACTGCTGCTAACGGCGGTGTGCAAATTTATCAAATGGACAACGAACCAAGCGGCTGGGGAAATACTCACCGCGATGTTCATCCTGAAGCGACAAGTTACGATGAATTGCGCGATCGCACTTACCAATATGCCTCAATGGTAAAAGCTACAGATCCCACTGCTAAGGTACTCGGCCCGTCGGATTTTGGCTGGCCTGTCTATGTGGATTCGGGGGTTAAGGGCGATCGCGAAAAACACGGCGGTGTCTGGTTTGCGCGGTGGTACCTGCAACAAATGCGCGCTTATGAAAAGCAAAAAGGTGTTCGGATTCTCGACTATTTCGACGAACACTACTATCCTGCGGCGGACGATACCTGTTTGGCCAATTGTCCCGCCGGCGATGCCAAAACCCAAGCGCTGCGACTGCGATCGACTCGTTCTCTCTGGGATGCTACCTATACTGATGAAAGTTGGATAGGAAAATACTATCCGCCACTAACAATCCTTCCCCGGTTTCGAGAGTGGATCAAGGAAGATTATCCAGGTACAAAACTCGCGATTACTGAATACAATTGGGGCGGTTTGGAGTCGATTAACGGCGCCTTAGCCCAAGCCGATGTACTGGGGATTTTTGGGCGGGAACAAGTGGATTTAGCGACGCTGTGGGGGCCTCCGAAGTCTTCTGAACCGGGTGCTTATGCTTTCCGAATTTACATGAATTACGACGGAAAAGGTGGTAAATATGGCGATACTTGGGTGCGATCGCTTAGCACAGATCAGGGACTTTTGTCAATCTACGCAGCCGATCGTACCAGTGATGGTACTCTGACGCTGGTAATTATTAATAAAACCAACAAAAATTTGACTAGCAACTTGAGTTTGAAAGGATTTAAACCGGCGGGGAAAGCTCAATTTTACACTTACAGCGACGCGAATTTGGGGGCGATCGTCCGTCAGAGCGATTTAGGTGTCAGTGATACTGGATTCCAGGCAACTTACCCGGCTAATTCTATGACTTTGGTGGCTATTCCCAAGGCGAATTCTTAGCGGGACTTAACTTAACCCACGGAATTCACCCGCCAGAACCGGAATGATTAAACCGCAGAGGACGCAGAGGACACAGAGGAAGAGAAGAGAGAGATAAATAATTCTGACATTTTTAATCTGAAATTAGACCTGAAGCGTTCATGCGATCGTCCTCAGCATTTGAGTGTGTTAAGGGACAAATACAACTCTCTTGTCCCAGCCACTGCGATCCTACTTGATGCAGGGCTGCCATCACCGGTTGAATTTGGCGACCCTTGGGCGTGAGGGAATATTCGACACGGGGCGGAATCTCGGCATAAACACGCCGATCGACTAACCCTTGAGATTCCAACTCTCGTAGGCGTTGGGTGAGGGTTTTGGTGCTGATGCCAGGAAGTGCCGTGAGTAATTCGTGGGGACGGCGATCGCCTCCAAACAGTTCGCGTAGAACCAAAATTGACCATTTATTGTCCAACAAATCCAGCACAAATTGAATCGGACATTTAACCTCTACGCACTGACTTGCTTCCACCATAAACTCCCTGCACAGTTGCCTTCACGATAATTTCCATATTTCTTTAGAAATGGCTCAAGCGTCCTATTTGCTTCAATGCTTTACCTAAAGTAACTATAGGATACCACTGGTAACTGACTTGTGGGCGATCGCGGATTAAGGCAATGTGGTGCACAGTCATCAATTCCGAACAATCCACTCTCCACTCCTATGGTCAGTTCAATTAGTAAATCGGAGTCTGCTGGTCTCCCATCCAGCATTAAAGCACCTGTTCAAGAAACCCTGTTAACACCCCGCTTTTACACCACCAATTTTGATGCCGTTGCCGAAATGGATCTGTCCGGGCAACAAGCGGAATTAGAAGCAGTTGTAGCAGAATTGCGCGCGGACTATAACCGCCACCATTTTGTCCGCAATCAAGAGTTTGAGCAATGCTGGGACAACATTGATGGCGAAACGCGAAAGGCATTTATTGACTTTCTAGAGCGATCCTGTACCTCAGAATTTTCGGGTTTTCTGTTGTTCAAAGAACTCTCCCGCAAACTTAAGAATCGCCAACCCTTGTTATCGGAAGCCTTTAGCTTACTGGCACGGGATGAAGCGCGTCATGCCGGTTTCTTGAATAAGGCGATGGCAGATTTTGGGTTGTCTCTCGATCTGGGCTATTTAACAAAAAATCGTACCTACACATTCTTCCCTCCAGAATGGGTAATTTATACTGTTTATCTGTCGGAAAAAATTGGCTACTGGCGCTATATTTTGGTGTATCGCCATCTCGAACAACATCCCGAACATCAAATTTATCCCCTGTTTCGCTACTTCGAGAATTGGTGCCAAGACGAAAATCGGCATGGGGATTTCTTTAAGGCATTGTTGCGATCGCAGCCTAAGCTTTGGAATAACTGGAAGGCAAGACTCTGGGCGCGCTTTTTCCTACTGACGGTGTTTGCCACGCACACAATGACGGTGTTGGAACGCTCCACATTTTATGACTCGATTGGCATCGACCCCGATGAATATAACAAGCAGGTGATTCATCACACCAATGAAACAGCAAAACGGGCGTTTCCCAGTATTTTAGATACCCACCATCCAGAATTCTTTCCCCGTTTGGATCGATGTGCGATCGCCAATCAGAAGCTAGCAGAAATCTCAACTAATCAGCGCCATGCCGCCATCCAATTTTGCCAAAAATTACCCTGGATTGCTGTGATTGTCTGGCAGTTGTTGCGCCTTTATTTACTGCCCTCGATTAATGCTGAATCGTCCAGAACCGCTATTAATTAGGAGATATTGCCATGACTAATCTATCCACACGCCTCCGAGAAGGCACGATGCAATCCCACACCACAGCCGAAAATACGGCATTTATGAAATGCTTTATGAAAGGCATTGTGGAACGGGAACCTTTGCGTAAACTATTTGCCGATTTGTACTTTGTTTACAGCGCCTTAGAAACGGCTTTGCAGAGCCATGTCAACCACCCGATAATCGGAACCCTCTATTTCCCTGAGTTAAATCGCACTGAGAATCTGGCTTGCGATCTAGCTTTTTATTACGGTGAAAATTGGCGGGAGGAAATTACGGCTTCGCCAGCGGGTTCGGTGTATCGCGATCGCATTCAAACCCTCTCAAAAACCGATCCAGTCCTGCTGATTGCCCATGCCTACACCCGCTATATGGGTGATTTATCCGGGGGACAAAGCTTGAAAAACGTGATTCGATCGGCGTTGTCTCTGCCGCCGGATCAGGGAACAAATTTCTATGAATTTTCCCAAATCTCGACACCAGAAGCAAGGCGAGTATTTAAGGAACGCTATCGCCAAACCTTTGATGAGTTTCCGGTGGATGCTGACACGATCGATCGAATTGTCGCCGAAGCAAATCTGGCATTTACCCTTAACCAGGATGTAATGCACGAACTCGAAGCCGATGTGAAAGCGGCGATTGGAGATCATACCTTTGATTTGCTGACTCGGCAAGATCGCCCCGGTAGCACAGAAGGCCGCAGCCCTCATGCCCAGCGAGAATCTGTCGCGAAATAACTCGCCCAAGGAAAACAAGATCGATCGTATCTCTAAAATATGCCGGGGTTCTGAATTTACACAACAACAGAAGGATACATTAGTTAATGAAACAGTTATCACAAACGGTTGAATTTGATGCTGCATTGTTAAATAAATACAACCAGCCTTTACCTCGCTATACCAGCTATCCACCCGCCACCGAATTAACTACTGACTTCGATCGCAAAGCATTTAAAACCGCGATCGCCGTCGGCAATTACAAACAAACTCCCTTATCCCTTTACTGCCACATCCCGTTTTGTGAAACGCCCTGTTATTTCTGCGGCTGCAATACCATCATTACCCAGCGCAAGGAGGTGGTAGAACCCTATTTAGGCTATCTTGCTCGCCAAATTCGCCAAGTTGCCAGTTTGGTGGATGCCGATCGACTGGTGCATCAGTTGCACTGGGGCGGCGGCACGCCCAACTATCTCGATCGCAGTCAGGTGGAGTTTCTCTGGAACCAGTTAAATCGATATTTTCGGTTCGATGACGCGGCAGAAATATCGATCGAAGTCAATCCTAGCTATATTGATCGCGAATACATTCTATTTCTTCGACAATTAGGATTCAATCGGATTAGCTTTGGCATTCAAGACTTTAATCCCATCGTGCAGCAAGCGATCAATCGGGTGCAGCCCGAAGCGATGTTGTTTGATGTGATGGATTGGATGCGGGAAGCTGGGTTTGAAAGTGTCAATGTGGATTTGATTTACGGCTTACCTTTCCAGACACAAGCAACATTCCAGGAAACGGTAAAGAAGACCTTGCAATTAAATCCCGATCGCATTGCCGTCTTTAATTTTGCCTATGTTCCCTGGCTCAAACCGGTTCAGAAACGAATGCCGGAGTCTGCTTTGCCGACTGCGGGCGAAAAGCTGAAAATTCTGCAAAGTACGATCGCCCAACTGACGCAAAATGACTATGTGTTTATTGGTATGGATCACTTTGCCAAGCCTAATGATGAACTAGCTATCGCGCAACAAGCTGGGCAACTACATCGTAATTTTCAGGGTTATACCACTAAGCCCGAATCGGATCTGTTGGGCTTTGGCATGACTTCCATCAGTATGTTGCAGGATGTGTATACCCAAAACCACAAGGGATTGAAAGACTTTTATCGGGCGCTCGATGGCAATGAATTGCCGATCGAAAAAGGTGTTATACTTAATCAGGACGATCTGATTCGGCGCACAGTAATCATGGAATTGATGTGTCAATTCCAACTGTCGGTGCAAGATTTGGAAGAAAAATACCATCTCGGCTTCGATCTAGATTTTAATGACTATTTTGCTCAAGTTTTGCCACAACTTGATGCCTTAGAAACCGATGGGTTAATCAAACGTTGGGGCGATGGCATTGAAGTAACCGCGCTCGGCCGCTTGCTAATTCGCAATATTGCATCCGTGTTTGATAGCTATCTCATCCGCAACTCCAGCAAACGGTTTTCCAAGTCCCTATGAATCATCGTCAGATTTGTTAAAATAGTCAGGGACGGATAAATACTTTCATAACCGAGTTGTTGCGTAAATTCTAACCAATTCAACAAGGAAAAAATTAATGTTCTGTGAACAATGCGAACAAACAGCAAGCGGACAAGGATGCCATCAGTTTGGTGCTTGTGGGAAAAGTCCCCAGGTGAATGCTATCCAAGATTTGCTGATTTATTATCTGCGCGGGTTGGCTCCGATTGCCCTGAAAGCAAAGGAGTTAGGCATTGATACTCATGCAGTGGATGTCTTCACCTGCGAAACGATCTTTGCCACGATGACGAATGTCAACTTTTCCGAAAAGCGGTTTGTTGAGTATCTCCAGGAAGCGATCGCCCATCGCGCCAACCTCAAGGCTCAAGTGCAGCAAGCAACAGACACTCCACCTACCTGGTCGGAAATTTCCAACTTTGAACCCAACTTTGAGGAGAGCCTGGTTGAGCAGGGTGAGCTGATTTCCTCTCAGTTCCTCAGTCAGTCTGGCTTGAATGTGGATATTTTCTCACTCAAACTCACAGTGTTATATGGGGTTAAGGGTCTTGCCTCCTACACCTTCCACGCCTACGAAGTGGGACAGGAAGACGAGCGGGTGTATCGTTTCATTTATGAAGCGCTGACCGCTCTTGATAACCCGACCTTGGGCTTGCAGGAGTGGGTGAATCTTGCTCTTGAGGTGGGAGCCATCAATCTGCGCTCTATGGAACTATTGGATGCCGGACATACCGGTACCTACGGGCACCCAATTCCCACGCCTGTTCCCCTCAATCCACGGCAAGGGAAGGCGATTCTGGTTTCAGGACATGACATCAAACAACTCGAAGGCTTACTCAAGCAAACAGCAGACACTGGAATTACTGTTTACACCCACGGCGAACTTCTACCAGCCCACGGCTATCCCAAACTAAAACAGCAGTATCCCCATCTCTACGGTCACTACGGCACTGCTTGGCAGAACCAAACCAAGGATTTTGGCAAGTTCCCCGGTGCGATCGTGATTACGACCAACTGCTTAATGCCAACCCATTCCTATTATGAAAATAAACTCTTTAGCGTTGGCCCCGTCGGCTATCCGGGTCTGATTAACTTGAGTGAGAGCGACAATGACACACCCGATTTTACTCCCGTTATTGAGAAAGCACTGGCACTTCCCGGCTTTACTGAAGATGCACCCGCCAGGGAAGTCACAGTTGGTTTTGCCCACAATACAGTCCTAGGGGTGGCAGATAAAATCATTGAGGCTGTGAAACAGCGTAAAATCCGCCATTTCTTCCTGGTGGGGGGCTGTGATGGAGCCAAACCCGATCGCAACTACTACACCGAGTTCGTAGAAAAAGTGCCTGATGATTGTGTCGTACTAACCCTAGCTTGCGGTAAGTTCCGCTTCTTCGATCGACAAATGGGCGACATTGACGGACTACCCCGCCTGATGGATGTTGGTCAGTGCAACGATGCCTACTCAGCGATTCAGATTGCTGTAGCCCTAGCAAATGCCTTTGAGGTAGGTGTCAACGATATACCCCTTTCCATGATTCTGTCGTGGTATGAACAAAAGGCAGTAGCCGTCTTGCTAACTCTCTTGCATTTGGGGATTAAAAACATTCGTCTAGGGCCGACATTACCGGCGTTTATTTCTCCCAATGTATTCAAGCTTCTGTCGGAAAAATATAACTTGCAGGCCATTACCACCCCTGATGCCGATCTGGCAGCTTGCTTGAGCTGATTAGCAGTCATTCCCTAAGTCTATTCAGAGGGATTCATCTGCGTTAATCTGTGTTTATCTGCCCTCATCTGCGGTTAAAAAAAGAGAATTTATCGAGCCGCAGATGACAAGGGATTGACGCAGATTCACGCGCTTGTCGAGAAGAGAGATAGGAATGGGCGAGCGATCGGATGAAGATTCATATTCTCAAAGATGGCAGTCTGATTTTTACAGGCTACCGGGGTCAACTGAATTTGGCTGAGTCGGAGTTATGAACCCGATCGCATTAAGCATCGAGCATCCAAGCAATACACTTTTGCATTTGCTCGCTCATCGTTTGTCGATCGGCATTATACCTGCGGCCGTGTCCCGGCAACACCCATTCAAACGAGTAATTAGCCAAATTCTGCATAGATTTGATTTGTTCCGGCCAAGAATACCAACAGACATCGTGAAAGCCAACTAGCTGCTGCAAACTTTCCGACCAAGCAAGATGATCGCCGCTGAACAAAAACTTGTTATTGTAAAGCAAAACTGTGTGACCTTTCGTGTGACCTGGCACCGATATAATCAACAAATCATCTGCTAGTTGATACGGTTCGCTGGGCGACAATTGAATTTCTACACGGCAAGTATTCGCGTTAATTTCGTCATAATGAATGATGCGATCGCACCCAAAATGATCGCGGTATTGTTGATGATCTGCCACATCATCGCGGTGAGTCAAGTACAGATAGCGAATGCCGCCCATTGCCTCTATATTTTTAACTAGCGGCGGCACAAAACGAGGAGAATCAACTAAAATGTTTCCTTCGGGGCGGACAATTAAATAGCTGGCTGCGGCGTAGGAATTCTCTGAGTGGTAGCCGCAGTGATAGACATTTTCTGCTACGAGTGCGGGTAACAGTTGCTGGGCTTCTTTGATCCTTTTGGGTTTTTCTACAGTCCCTATCGAACTTGTGGGACAAGACAAAAGAGCCGCGAGCGATCGCATTTCTTCAGTTTCATTAGTTGGCTGGTGGTAAACCGCAGACTGTTCTCCCGCTTGACCAAATACTTCAGGCGCCATCCACCGACAAGTATCGCAGTCAATGCAGGTATTGTCTACATAAAAGTTACCGTTAATATTTTCAGTACGCCTCCGATTAATGTTAGCCATTTTTCTACCTCTTATTGACACTCCCCAGCCTAAAGGCGTGGGGATTCTTTAATCGACGAGCTAACTTGCTGAGGCAAGATTTCTCCAGCAACAGTAGAGGTCAATTCTCCTAAAGCGTTGCTTGGTTCAATACCAAAGGTTCCGGTATGCCCTACCGTACCCAATCCTCGACTAAGGATGATTTTAGCTGCGTTTTCATCTCTACCCAAACTGCATCCGCATTTACAAACGTGCGTTCTAGTAGATAGAGTTTTCTTTACGATTACACCGCAACTAGAGCATTCTTGGCTGGTATACTTGGGATTCACGGCAACCGTAACTTTCTCAAATACTTTTGCAAAGTATTCGAGCCACACACGGAATTGATACCAAGATGCGTCGTTAATAGACTTAGCTAAGCAATGATTCTTCACCATATTTTTTATTCTCAAATCTTCGTAGGCGACTACATCGTTGGATGAGATTACGCACCGTGCTAATTTTACAGCATGGTCTTTGCGCTGCCTGCTTATTTTGAGATGGCGCTTGCCTAGAATCTGCCTAGCTTTGTCCCTGTTATTTGAACCTTTTACTTTCCTGGACACCCGACGTTGACAACGTTTAAGGACTTTTTCACCTTTTCGCAAAAATCTAGGGTTCTCAACCGTAATTCCTTTTGAGTCGGTGTAATATTCCTTCAATCCTACGTCTAAGCCTATGGTGTTCCCAGAGGGGGCTATGTTTTCCTTTCGATCAATATCAATACAAAACTGAACGTATACGCCATCCGCACGTTTTACCAATCTCACCCGTTTTATTTGGCTAATTTGGTAGAAATGCAAATCGCGTGTCCCCTTGAGTTTTAACCGCCCAATCCCTTTCTTGTCGGTAAAATTGATGGATTTTCGGTCGTCGGCAAGTTTCCATCCAGTTGATTTATACTCAACAGAGCGGCAATCTTTCTGGAACTGTGGATAGCCTTTTTTGCCAGCCACACCCTTCTTGCAGTTATCGTAGAATCGGGAGATAGAAGACCATGCTCGTTCTGCGCTAGCTTGTCTAGCCATTGAGTTGAGTTCATCAGCAAAGGAAAAATCACGCGCCAGTACAGCGCAGTATTTATTCAAATCATATTTATCCACCTTTTTGTTGTCCATCCAATACCTTATACAGCTATTGCGGACGAATTTTGCGGTACGAATTGCTTCGTCTACGGCAGTAAACTGATTCGATTTTCCGTATGCTTTAAACTCGAAAACTAGCATTGTTTTACCTCCCCCCTTATGCTACCCGGTTCAGCATAGGATGTTCAGTGAGTTATTAAAACTTTACAATTAAAGCCGTCAAGCGAAGGACGGGGTTTTAAACCCAATTTCCTGATAAGCCATATAAATTATAGTAACGGAGTATAACTCGCACCGGACATCCCGCCGGGGTTTAGACCCCCGTTTCACAGCACAAGTCGGTTAAAACTCAGATATTGCACCATTCTCAAGAACAGGCAAGATGCCTGTTCCACAAAGAGTAGATTTTCTTGTGGAACCGGCATCTTGCCTGTTCAGAACAGGCTAATTGAGAATGGTGCAACGAGTTAAAACTCACATCTTGCACCATTCTCAAGAACAGGCAAGATGCCTGTTCCACAAAGAGTAAATTTTCTTGTAGAACAGGCATCTTGCCTGTTCATAAAATGCTAATTGAGAATGGTGCAACGAGTTAAAACTCACCTCTTGCAGCATTCTCAAGAACGGGCAAGATGCCCGTTCCACAAGAGATTAATTTTCTTGTGGAACAGGCATCTTGCCTGTTCATAAAAGGATTATTGACAATGGTGCAAGATATAAGTTTCAATCAACAATTCTACTGCTGCTGATCCGCTGGAAAAGCACCCGCTTTCACCGCCACAGTAACAGGTTGTCCGCCGCGGCTTAATTCAAGCTGCAGATCGCTGCCCACTGTACTTTTCTCGACAATTTGCTGTACGCTGCCAGCATCAGTTACTTCTTTACCGTTGATTTTCTTGATCACATCGGCAAGGCGAACTCCAGCTTGTGCCGCCGGAGAATTTTTCGCAACTCCCAAAACTAACACGCCTTTATCTTCAGTCAGCCTCAATTTGGTGTTGGGATTTTGATTAAATTCTCTCTTGATTTCGGGAGTAATGCTCAACATCCGAACGCCGAGATAAGGATGTTCGGCTTTTCCTGCTGTTACTAATTGGTCGGCAATTTGTTGTGCTCGATCGATCGGAATAGCAAAACCCAATCCTTGAGCGCCTTGAATAATCGCCGTATTCATGCCGATAACTTGACCGCGCTGGTTCAGCAGCGGCCCACCGGAATTGCCGGGATTGATCGCAGCGTCGGTTTGAATAAAGCTGACGCGCTTGTCAGGAACACCGACATCGGCGCTAGAACGGCCTGTAGCGCTAATAATGCCCACAGTCACAGTGTTGTCCAAACCGAGGGGATTACCGATCGCGATCGCCCATTCTCCCGGCTGTAACTCTTCAGATTTGCCCAAATTCACCACAGGCAAATTGTTAGCTTCTATTTTAACAACAGCCACATCAGTAACTGTATCTACGCCTAAAACTTTGCCGACAAATTCGCGGCCATCCTTCAGTTTTACCGTCACCGTATCCGCCCCGTTAACGACGTGAGCGTTAGTCAAAATGCGGCCATCAGAACCAAAAATAAAGCCCGAACCGGAACCCCTTTCTACCCGATTTCCCGGTTGAATGGGAGAGTCTGAACCGAAGAAGCGGCGGAATTGCTCGGGTATCTCATCTGGAACTTGGTTCGTCACCGTGCGAGACGAATTGATCCGCACCACTGCCGGGCCGACTTCCTGCACAACTTTAGTAACAAAATTAGAGTCTTGAGAGGGCAGTATATTCGCAGGCAGTGCTGAGATTGGCGCTGTAGTTGAAGGTGCAGCTTGAATGGCGTTAGAACTTCCAGGAACTTGAGAAGTTAGGGCGTTGCACCCAACTGTTGCGGTGGAGCCGAGCAAAATGAGGGATAAAAAAGCAAGTTTTTTCGGCAAATAGAAACGGCGAGAACGCACAGTTGTAGCAGGCATATTTTTGGTTGACATAGTATTGAGTTGGTGGGAGTTAGAGGGAGAGTTATAATTATGGTTTTGCATTTTTAGCACCTACTGTAATTAAATTAGAACTAAAGGTTCTTTAATTTTTATTCAAGCATTGATGATATCTGCTTGACTGGTGGGGTTTACCCTACAAGCTGGGGTATAAACCGGACAGTCGCAGGCAAATTGTTTGTGGATTCGAGCTTTTGAGTGCGATCGAACTGGGTCTGCACTGCCGAATTGCTGTCTGAGTGCGATAATACAAACTACGGTAGCCAGCTCGCATATTCCGCATTTCCCGCGAACTTTTCACCAGAAAACGAGCGAGAAGCCCCTGGCTTTAGACATGGGGAGGAAAGCGGCTGCGACTTCAGTCGCCTGGAAT
>NZ_JAUBTK010000048.1:0-55933 GCF_036702455.1 Microcoleus sp. D2_18a_D3 | reverse complement strand
CTGGTGCTGGTGCTGGTGCTGGTGCTGGTGCTGGTGCTGGTGCTGGTGCTGGTGCTGGTGCTGGTGCTGGTGCTGGTTCCGGTGCTGGTGCTGGTGCTGGTGCTGGTGCTGGTGCTGGCGTTAGTGTTTGTAAAGGTGCTGGTGTTGGCGCGGGTGCGGGTGCTGGTGCCGGTGCGGGTGCTGGCGCGGGTGCGGGTGTTGGCGCGGGTGCGGGTGCTGGCGCGGGTGCTGGTGTTGGCGCGGGTGTCGGTGCTGGTGCCGGTGCTGGTGTTGGCGCGGGTGCGGGTGCTGGCGCGGGTGTCGGTGCTGGTGCCGGTGCGGGTGCTGGCGCGGGTGCTGGTGTTGGCGCGGGTGCTGGTGCTGGTGCGGGTGTTGGTGCGGGTGCGGGTGTTGGTGTTGGTGCGGGTGTTGGTGCGGGTGCGGGTGCAGGTGCGGGTGCAGGTGTTGGCGCGGGTGTTGGCGCGGGTGTTGGCGCGGGTGTTGGCGCGGGTGCTGGTGCTGGTGTTGGCGCGGGTGTTGGCGCGGGTGCTGGTGCTGGTGTCGGTGCTGGTGTCGGCGCGGGTGCTGGTGCTGGTGTCGGTGCTGGTGTCGGTGCTGGTGTCGGTGCTGGTGTCGGTGCTGGTGTCGGCGCGGGTGCTGGTGCTGGTGTCGGTGCTGGTGTCGGTGCTGGTGATACTGAAGAAGCCGTAATGTTAATTTGGGTCGGCTGTACTATCTGAGGGGTGGGGCTGAAATAACTTCCCTGTGTAATCACATTTTCCTTCTTTGGACCCCCAGTGGCAATGCTGCCAGCAGTACCGTTGAGTCTGTTATAGTCTGGCCCGACGGTGAAAGGAGTGTTCGAGGCTTCGCCACCCTGGCCAATGGTGATATTTCCACCATTAGCGCTACCAGTAGTGGATGCGGAAATGCTGCAAGCTTGCGACAAGCAGTTGTTATCGTTTGTGAAAGTGCCTGTAGCTCGGAAATGACGGCCGGCTGTAATGTAAATCTCTCCTCCGGCTGTTCGGCCTTCGGTGTTGATATGGGTTACTTCGATGTCGTTGCGGGCGTTGAGGGTGACTTCGCCGCCTTGTTTTTCTTCGGAGTTGGCGTCTATGAACCCTGTTTGAATGCTGCTTGAGGGTGCTGCAATACTAACGCCTCCGGCGTTGCTGGTTTTGTCGATCGAGCTGGCGTTGATATTGCCTGTTTCTACTTTTCCTGTACGGCTGGTGACGGTGATGTTGCCGCCTGCGGTGGTGTCGGAGTGAGAGTCGAGATCCGCAGTGCTAATGTCGCCACTAGCTTCTAGGGCGATTGGGCCACCTTGGGAAGTTGTCAGGTTTCCGCTGACTACAATGCTGTTGGCTGCTTGAATGTCGATAGCCCCAGCGTTTGCATCTTTTAGTGCCACGTCCCCGGCAGCTACTGCTTGGTTAGACGCCGTGAGTACCACTTCACCGCTGGCATTGACGCTGATGCCTGTAGCGTTTGTTTCACCGATGCCTGTGAGCAGTTCGGGTAAGGTTGCGATGGAGAATGTCGAAGCTGTGCTGGATGTTCCTGTGTTGCTAGTGGCTGAGGGCGCCTCGATTTCCAAACTCAGCAAATTGCCTCCCTGGCTGACACGCACTAATTTTGTCCCGGAGACTGATGCTACGGTAATTTGACCGCCTGGGGCCGAAAGGCTGCCGGTGCTGACAACGGTGCCGCCGAGCAAGGTTAAGTTCTGCCCTGACTTGACTGCTAAGTCTGCCGTGCTGATAATTGCCCCTGCTCGATCGGCCCCAAAAGCAAAGGAATTGGGCGCGCCTGTCAGAGATGTGTAAGTGCTACTACCGACAGCGTTAAACGAGTTTGAACCAAATCCAATAGCGGTGGCGGTGGTTGCTGTGAAAGAAGCCGGCACGTTTAAGCTGGCACTGTTGCCAAATATGATGCCGGATGGATTCATCAAAAACAAGTTAGAATTGCCGCCGGTTACTTGAATTAAGCCATTAATAATCGAGGGGTTGCCGCCGCCTATGCCCGCTAAAATGTTGCGAATGTTGGGGTTTGATATAAAGTTGGCAATCTGATTTTCCGACAAGCCGAATTCTGTAAACCTGTGGAATAGATTTTGTCGATCGCTCGATAATTGTCCGCCTTGAATATCGAAGCGACTTGGCTGGCCAGGAGTTCCGTTTTGCGCTGCGGGAGTGACGGTAGTGCCTGTTGCGTCCGCCGCTGGAACAATTGTTTGACCTGCGGCTTTGGCTTGCAGAAAGTAAATATTTATTAAGACTATTTGCAGAGCGAGTGTCAGTTTGCTGATTCTGGCTTTTGAGAGGAATTTAGACTTTTTTTGAATATTTTTGGCGGTTTTCATGGGTTTTTAATGGGTAAAATATATAAATCACAGAAATTAGGTAAAGAAACTGGCTTTATAGAAAGAAAAAACTTGATTGACGGCTGTGTGAATAAATATCTGCACATCCGTGCTATGTCTGGTCAATTTGCGTAGAAGATTGGAAATCTACCCCTCATTTGCCGAGGGGTATTTGTGAGCTATTCTGTCACTTTTATTACTAAGTAAGGCTTGCCTGGTAAATGTTCACGTTCCCTTGTTAGGAAAGCGATACCCTTGGCTATAAACCTGTTCACTCGTTCCTTAATCGCCTTCGACAGTGCATAATGCTGGCGTTTACATCAAGGTGTCATGACCTGATGAACGTAGTCAGTTAAGACGCTTGACTGCACGTTCCGATGTTGTACAGGTGCTGACTAGGAAGGCCAATATCTGCATAGGTTTTTCGGAACGGTTGAAGACGCTATATTTATGAAGCAACCGGGTTTCTGACTGCAAGTGCATTCAGGAGTCAATGGGTAGAATTTGCCTCTGCTTTGGCAATTGTCTCAGCGTATCTTTTCCACAATCTAAATATAACTCGAAATGCCTAGGCTCTGTATCTTCCGCATGACATATTAATAAAAAATAACAAAAACGACCTTCCTAGAGGTCCTCCGACGCCTAGAAACCCGGTTTTTTAACTATTATTGATAGTCTGAAGGAAGTATGGGGGTTCAAAAACTCGGTTTCTGCGTCCAATACTGACCGGGAAACATCCGAAAATATTTTATGCAAAACAAAAAAATCTATACACTTGCCGAAAATTCAAATTAGGGAAAGAAGAAATGAGAAGGAGTCAATCGATTTGAGATTTGAGATTTGAGATTTGAGATTTTAGGATTGAAGCATTGACCCCACGGATAAATTCGGGGGGCAAGTTTCATGGGATACAGGTTTTTTATTTCTGGACGGATGAATCCGGGGGCTTGTATCCTGGATGCTTTCGGTCAGAAGACAGAATTCTGAATTCAGAATCCCCCATGCCTGAAGTGAGGGTTAACGGTCACGGAAAGAATTTTTGGTGATCCACGATTAAAATCGGGGGCTTTAAACCTGGATTCTCGATCCTGTCGCACAGAATCCAGAATGGATTCTGGATTGTGAATGCTGAATTATTCTTCAGTAAGCCAAATTCTTAGGGTGTTCAGAAACCCGGTTTATTTAAAGAAAAAACCGGGTTTTTGGTTTTTTTTTGTGACTTTTTGTGAAGTAAAACTACTTGAATCCGGCTGTATTGCCCTCTTGTACTCAACTCCACTATTGCCGATTTCGATCGCCTGCTTTTCGGTTTTAATCGATCGCCCTGTTTGTGTTTAAGGGGGTGTGCAGGCGGATTTGTGGAAGGATTTAAGAGTTAATTGGGTGAAGTTTGGACAGTGGGCGAGGGACTGGGAGAAGCAGGGCGCGGTGAAGCAGGACGCGGTGAAGGATTTGCAGAAGGAGTGGATAGGGTGGATTTTTTGAGACCGACAAAAGCGTCATAACGGGTGGTACGATCGCCAATGACGGCAGCTGTAACGCCGATCGACCGCGTGGCGTCTATCCACATTTTTTGGTTGGGAGGAAACTCCGGCAAAGCTAGGTTTTTCGGGTTAAACGCACTCTCGGTGTCGATGAAGAAATTGCCATTGTGGGGTTGAAGTTGCGATCGGACAGTTTTCTGGAACAGTTCGCTGCTTAAAAGCGGACTTTTCGGTGCCGGAACGATCGCATCAACCACGGGAGCTCCTACTGTCATAAACACTACATCGTTCATCCAACCGCGAGTTACCGTAATCCCTCCAAACGGCGATGTCCATTTAATCGCCGGTTTGCCGCCGACTTGAATTTCCTCCACTCTAAACCCTTTAGTTTTCATCGTTTCATCAAGCTGTTTCAGGGATTTGTTAGCGGCGCCCTGGTTGTTTGTTTCCACCATAAATACAAATCCGGCAGCAAATTTGTCTCTGGGATTCTGGGCGGGGGCTGGTATTAATGATAGAGAAAATTCTCCCGCCATCCAGTTCATTAAGTCTTTATCTAAATCCATGCCGGTAGTGGATTTTAAACCTGTGCGTAAAACTTGAGGATTAATCGGGGAAATCGGGTTGGCATCGGCTCCCAATACGTAGTCTTGCCACAAACGCTGCAAGTTGCCGCCGGATACCATCATTATTGTATTGTTTGGGAGGCGGTTAACCATTTTTAGAGCATTGTTTTCTACTGCTATCCTTCTGGTAGAATCTGGTTTTAGCCAAGAGACTGATTTGAAGGCAATTCCTTCTTCTTCCAGCGTCGCTGTGGTGGCAAATCCCTGATTTTGTTGCAGTTTTTCGAGGTTTTCTGGCGAAATTTCACGGGCTGAGTTGGCGGCGGCATAGGCGGCGGCAACGGGCATATTGACGTAGATTTGACCGAAGGCGCCCGGACTTTTTATTTTGTCTATGGCGTCTGCATAGCCAGGGGTTTTTGCTAGGGAAGGTTCGCCTTTGTAGGTGTCGATTATTCTGTCTGTAGCGCTAGAATCTGTGGTGACTGCTAGATAGCTTGTGCCGAGTACCGCGACTGAGAAATTGCGATCGGGTACGCCTTGAGTTTCTGTGACTTGGACGCCTTTATAATTACGCTCAACTATTTTTCCTTGGCTGAGAGGCCTGGGTTTTGTTAATAATTCTTTGGCTTTGATCGGGTTGGCAATTGGCAGGATAATTGCCACTGACTGTTGAATTGGCGGAGATGGGGGCGCATTGGGTGCGGGCGGGGGGGCTGGTATAGCTATTTTGTTGCGGAGAAAAGCCACCATTGCGGTGTTACCCACCCAGGGTTGAATGTCTTGCTGGTAGGCGTAGCCGTTGCTTGTGAGGAGGCGATCGCGCATTTCGCTTAAAAACCTCTCAAACGAAGCTTTTGACTCCGGCGTGCCAAACTCTCGCAGTTTATTCCACTGCGATTCATCGGTGGTGATGGATAGGGCCATCATCGTATCTTGCGGGACAACGGTTGCCCCCGCCGGCAAATCTTTGGCGGGCCCACGGGAGAGGATGAGGTAGTAGGTGACAAAGCCTAAACCGATCAGAAGTGTGGCGGCTCCGATCGTAAACAGCAGGGAAGATTTATCTTTCTTAAACATTATTCGTAAGGTTCTGGTGCTCGCAACATGATAGATTATTTTCTTGACTCATGTAACAGATACATTAGCAGATACATATAACCGGGCCAATCTACGAAACTCGAATTTAGCCCTCCCGGCACAACCGGAAAAACAGTTTTTTTTTAAATCAGACAGCAGGTTAGGCTCGTGGAACGAAACCTAACACAAAAAATGTAGCAAGACTTTTCTGCCAGTTGACCTTAGTCCTGATTAATTGAATCAGTTTCTGGCCTTAAAGTCTTTAAAGATAGTTTGAAACGAGTACATCAGTCGATGGACATCGTTTGTGGCTGTAGGAAAAATGTTTAGTTCCCATTTTTTGCGAGCGGTAGTTAGCAGTTTGGCTACGGGTTGGGAGTAACTGTTAGAAATGAAATAGCTGCCACCTTCGTAGCGAATATCTGACGCTAAGCCGATAAAAGCACCAGCCATTTCTAGTTTAAGTTCTGAGGTGCTGTGTTCCGATTTTACTGCTAAAATTACCTGCGAGTGCCGGGGTTCGCGGTTGAGCAAGCGGCAGATATTTGCTTCTTTTTGGTACAAAATTAAAACGTTGCAGTTGTGCAGAACTCCGGCTCTACCTTGGACTTTTACTCCTAGGTGAACTTCCAGGGCGGGTTTGTCGGGAAATTCCACCACAGCATGAGTGTATGGATGTGCAGTGCCGTGGATTTTTCCCGCCGTTTTTCTAAATGTTAAATATTTCGGTGTTTCGTCGTCTAAAACATTGTTGTAATAAATAGTACCGCCTTCATTAGCCACTGCTTTTAGCAGAATAGTGAATAGGTAAGTGTCAAAAATTCTGGCTTGTTCTGCCGCTGTATTAAATTCGGGATCGATCGAGCTTTTTAATTTGCTTTTAATTTCGGAGTTGATGGCGTAGTTGCTGGGCCCGGAGGGGAGTTTTTCCAGCAAGTGCTTGAGGGCGATCGCCTGTTTGTGGCGGGGGGCTGTGACGCTGGAGGTAAACTCAATTGTTTTGGCAGTTTCGGCACCTGAATTGGCAAAGGTAATTTTTGTGCCGAGGGGAGAGGTTTCTGATTCTACTTTCAAGAAATAAGCAATTTCGTCTTCCATTTCGGAAGTGTTGACCGTCGCTTGTTCGACAGCATTAATTAACAGCAAAAGTTGTTCTTTTGCGGTATAATCTTCTATCTTGAGCAGGGGTGTTTTTCTTTTGAGCGATCGCTCTTCAATTACTTTGCCTATCTCGACAGTATCTGCTACTTGTTGAACTACCCAACCTAAATTAAACTCATTCAGAATTGCCGCCAGTTCCTGATAGAGTTTGGCGTACTCGATCTCGTCCATAATGGTTTCTGCACTGCACACTATTCTGATTATACAAGATAGTTTGATTTTTTGGTCAATGGCTGCTCAGCAACTGCGAATATTGCCTGTAATGGCTGAGTATCGGAGTGTTTGAGTGTCCGAGTGGGGAAAATCTTCCTCTTCCGTGAATCTCCTCGTCACATCGGTTAAATCCCTTACAGCATCGGTTGCCGAACTTGCTGCTGCTTGAGAGAGACAATTGGGAGTAAGCTATTCTACGACATTTGTAGCGATCGAACTATGGCAACTATCAACGACAATTACCTCAAACTCAAAGCCGGCTACCTGTTTCCCGAAATTGGGCGCAGGGTGAAAGCCTATGCAGAGGCGAATCCCCAAGCGCCCATCATCCGGCTGGGGATTGGCGACGTGACTGAACCGCTACCGGAAGCTTGTCGCCAAGCGATGGTGGCGGCGGTGGAAGAAATGGGTTCGCGGGATACCTTTAAAGGATACGGCCCGGAACAAGGTTATGAGTGGCTGCGGGAGAAAATTGCCGAGCACGATTTTAAGTCGCGGGGATGCGATGTTGATGCTTCGGAAATCTTTATTTCTGATGGTTCTAAGTGCGATTGTGGCAATATTCTCGATATCTTTGGCAACAATAACACGATCGCAGTTACAGATCCAGTTTATCCGGTGTATGTAGACACTAACGTGATGGCTGGACACACGGGAGATGCCAACGAAAATGGCGAATACGGCGGCTTAGTTTACCTGCCAATTACAGCGGAAAACAATTTTACTGCCCAAATTCCCACTGACAAAAAAGTCGATTTAATTTACTTGTGTTTTCCGAATAACCCGACCGGGGCAACTGCAACGAAGGAACACTTGCAAGCTTGGGTAAATTATGCTAAAGCTAACGGTTCGATTATTTTCTTCGATGCGGCCTACGAAGCGTATATTACCGATCCGAGTTTACCGCATTCTATCTACGAAATTGAAGGGGCGCGGGATTGTGCGATCGAATTTCGTTCTTTTTCCAAAAATGCTGGTTTTACGGGTACTCGCTGCGCGTTAACAGTTGTACCGAAGACTTTGACAGGAAAAGCAGCAGATGGTTCCGATGTCGAAATTTGGAAGTTGTGGAACCGCCGCCAATCTACTAAATTTAACGGAGTTTCTTACATCGTGCAACGCGGTGCAGAGGCGGTTTATTCGGAGGCTGGCAAGGCACAGATTCAGGAGTTAGTCAATTTTTACATGGAAAATGCTGCGATTATTCGTGAGAAATTGACAGCGGCGGGAATCGAGGTTTTTGGTGGCGAAAATGCACCTTATGTCTGGGTGAAAACGCCTCACGGTTTGTCGAGTTGGGATTTCTTTCAGAAGTTGCTGGAAACTTGCAATGTGGTGGGAACTCCGGGTTCTGGTTTTGGTGCGGCGGGCGAGGGTTATTTCCGCATTTCGGCGTTTAATAGTCGGGAGAATGTGGAGGAGGCGATGAGACGGATTGTGGAGAAGTTTAAGGTGTAAAAGGGCGAGAGATAAATCTTTTTGGGGCGGGCAAGATGCCCACCCCACAAGAAATTGATATGTTGTGGAACAGGCATCTTGCCTGTTCTTGAAAATGGTGTAAGATGTGAGTTATAATCTAAAATGATTGTGGCTCAGGGTTTCAATAAAAAATGCAAGCTAACACCAGGAGTTTTTATGCACTTGCTACGAGTTCAAGTTCCTGATTTTCGCGGTTTAAAGGACATTGACCTCACTTTTGAAAAAGATTTTTTTCCTAAGATTTTTCCGCTGGGCAGTCAAAATGGTGGCGGTAAAAGTACGCTGTTGCAGTTAATTTTTGTATTGTTACACTGTTCTGTTGATGACGATAAAAAACCATTTTTACAAAACTTGCTTCAAGGATTTAAAGTGGATGACGGAGAAGACAAAAAAAACTTAGCAATTATTGATATCTGGAATGGAGAAAAAATAGTTCAAATTGTTTTTTTTGTGTGCAAAAACTCTTTTCTCAAAAAGTCCCATTCTTTAAAGGTTAAAATCAAAAATACAGAAAGTATTACTTTTTATCCTGTAACACAATTTAAAGTAATGGAAAAGCAAATTGCAGATTTAGAAGCAATAAATAACAGCTTAACACTCAGTAGTCATCGATTAGATACAATCAAAAACATTGAAGACAATCAACAAAGGTTTGACACTGCTCAAAGAGAATTTAGGTTTCTTCAACAATTGGTATCAAATTCAAGAGTTTCAGCATTAATATCTGTTGTCAACTCAAAAAAAAATGTATCTATTAAAGAAATTGAAAGTGCTCAAAACGAAATCCAACACAGACTAGAAGAAGTTGAAAATAATTTAAATGATTTAAAAAATACGTATGCAAGCTGTGAGGAAGTTTGGGAAAATATCGTTGAATACTTAACAGAAAAAAATCTGACATATATATGTAATTATTCAAGTGAAAAAATCTCAAACAATCAGCAAAATGAAGCTTTACTCTGTCATTTAAATGATATAGATAGGAAAAAAACCAACGATTTTTTAAACATACTTTCAGATAAAATATTTTTAGCAGCTCCCTCCACACAAGTTTTTCTATTTCTCGATAGAGCTAGTAGAGAACTATTATTTAAAAGTCACAGTCAGACAAATGAGCATTATTTTGATAAAATTCAAAAAGCAAAATCTCAACTAAAAGGATTTTTTACTTATGACTTCCTGGATGTAGATTTACTCATTGAAGCCTTTAAAGCTGCTAGAGATAAGGATTTTAAAGAAGCTATAGAAACAGGTAAATATGGTAACAGCTATCAAACCTTAGTAAATGAATTAAGATTTTTATTTAGCTGTAAAACAATAAATATTGACAAAGACCTTTCGGCAGTAACTTTAAAATTAGATAAAAATGGTGAAACTATAGAACTATATCCAGAAGATTTAAGTCACGGCGAACTCAAAAGACTTAGCATTTATATATGGCTCAAGTCCCGGAACATAAAAGATGCTATTGTGTTGATGGATGAAATTGAAATTGCTTTTCACCCAGATTGGCAATATCAAATTATATCAGACCTCCAAGAGTGGGCTCCCAGCAATCAATATATACTGGCAACTCACTCCTACGCATTGTGTGAAGCTTTGACACCAGCTCACGTTAAAGAAATAGAGCCAAAACTGATTAAACAAGAATCTAATATTAGAAATGAGTCTTAGTCCAGAACAGCTAAAAAAACATTGTGAGGCAATTCTTCAATCTCGCAGAATTAAAAACAAAATTGTGGTATTGTGCGAAGGTGATATTCGGAAGACGCAGGGTAGAGAGTCACCTCAAGCTTATAAAGCAATGGAGCAAATGCCTGATGCTAACTTTTATAAGGCTTGCGTTCCGACATGGTGGAGACAGAAGCGACCGGAATTTTTCAACTGTGGCGATCGCAAAGATGTTCTAGATACCTACTTTACTCTTTCAATATTACATCAACAGGATAGCACTAATTCATATTTAGATCCCGATCGACTTTTTGCAATGATAGATTTAGACTTGCAACTGCAAACGATCGACAATTATATTTTTACAGATACAGAAGCAATTTTTCGGAATCTTTACGAAAAATCGCAGGTGAAAGAGCAAAACGCAGCAAAGCACCGGATCTGGATTACAGGTTTGATTCATAAAGAAGCATATTTTCTGACACCTGAACTTCAACCAATATTTGACAATTGTTGTAACGAGCCGATTTATAAGAGCAATCCTGCGGTACTCGCAAAGATTTATCTGGATATGGCTGATGGAATTTGTAGCGACTTGGATTTACAGAACAACCTACAGAGAGCGTTCGATCGCATTAGTTACTGTTCTGGATTAGATTGTACCGAAATTACAGCATTTCAGGCTTCGTGGAAAGAGCGGTTTCAAAATGCTGTAGATGAAACGCAGAGGAATCAGTCGATCGCAGTTTTGCTGACAATTAAAAAAGCTAAGGATTATTGGCATCAAATTAAGCCATCCGGTGACTTTAGCCGGGAAGATTGGGTATTTAGAGAACAACTCTCGTTAGAAATTGGGAGATTTTATTCAGACCAAAGTAGCGATGTTAAGTCTCATATCCCTTTTTTTTTCAAAACATTGTATGAGTTCGTTTAAATAAAAGGCCTCAATTATAATATTCCATTTTCTATCCATCAGCATCGCTAGGAAAACCAAATTGGTCTGGTAATTCATCGGAAGTAATTTGCAGAATCTCTAGCAACTTCTTGTATTGAACAGGCGTTAGCTTCGGTACGGATCGCCCGGATTCCCAGTTGCTTACCGTCGCTTCCGTAACGCCAAGTGCTTCTGCTAGCTGCTTTTGAGTCATAAACCGCTGAACTCTCAGTCGCATTAGGGGCGATCGATCGGCTCTTTCTGAGGTTTCCATAGGCTATTTGTTAAGTTATATTAAGTTATTTGGGTTTTGCCTAAAATAATTGACATTTACCCTAAATTAATTTAGATTTAACCTAATAGAGATTAGATAGCACCAGTTAAGCCACTTGTGCTGTAGGGGAATTGCTGTCTTTTCTTCAACTTGTTATTGTACGCGGTTTTACCGTTACAAAGCATCAACCCTATCCAAAATTATTAGTCAAAGCTATGTTGCAAGATTCATCATCGAACCAAACATCGCCCCAAGTTTTAACCAACCAAACCTTTGAGGCCGATCGCGAAGCAGTCCGTCACGTCATCATCGGTTCGCCGCTGGGGGTACGGCGAACTATCCACCAACTGCACGCATTGCGCTACGAGGAAGCTGTTCGTTGGACTCATCCCATCGCCATTCCCGACAATCGCATCATTATTACACCGGAACAGGGAGAAATCATGAGTCTGTTAGTCAAATTAATCCGGCTGCAATGAAGTCATAAATGTGCGATCGATGTTTCTAGAATTGAGTCAAAAGTGCTATTCACCAAACAGTAGACAAAAGTGGACAACGACTTCAAACACTGGAGAGATAGCCAGCCTAAGTTACAAACTACGTTTTCAAGGTGATGACACCTACAGGTGCTTTCCAGCTTGTAGCCCTGTCGTCAATCGTTAAACATCCCTATTTGGTTAAGGAAGTGCGATTGATATCACAAGCCCTGAAAACATTGGCGAGGAAAACATTACCCCGAAAGGGAGGACATCCATGTCTAATTTTGTATTTGTTGTGGATACCAATGGACAACCGCTTAACCCAGTACCGCCAGGACAAGCAAGGCGATTGCTAAAACAGAGGCTTGCCGCTATTTATCGGCGTTACCCATTTACGATCGTACTCAAATACACAGTATCCGTTCCAAAAATACAGCCCTATCAATTAAAAATCGATCCAGGCTCTAAGGTTAGTGGATTAGCCATTGTCCGAGATGACAAGGTAATCTGGGGTGCCGAATTAACCCACAGGGGACAACAAATTAAGAATGATTTAGAGTCGCGTCGTGCAATTCGTCGCCACCGTAGAAACCGGAAAACTAGGTATCGGCGAGCGCGGTTTTTAAACCGCAGCCGAAAACCGGGATGGTTGCCACCCAGTCTAGAATCAAGAGTAGAAAATATTCTGACTTGGGTGAACCGTATACGCCGATATGTTCCAATTACAGAAATATGTCAGGAGTTGGTTAAGTTTGATACCCAGGCAATGGAAAACCCTGAAATATCCGGTATTGAGTACCAACAAGGAGAACTGGCAGGCTACGAGATTAGAGAATATTTATTAGAAAAATGGGGGAGAAAATGTGCTTATTGCAACGCTCAAAATGTTCCCTTGGAAATTGAACATATTCATCCCTCTTCCAAAGGGGGAAGTTCAAGAGTTTCTAATTTGACAATTGCTTGCCGTCACTGCAACGAAGCCAAGGGAAATCAGGAGCTTAAAGATTTCTTAGCACAGAAACCAGAGTTGTTAAATCGGATAACACAACAAGCTAAAAAACCCTTGAAAGATGCAGCAGCAGTAAATAGTACGCGCTGGCAACTATTCAACAGACTAAAAGAAACATCATTACCAGTTGAAACAGGAACAGGTGGTAGAACCAAATACAATCGTACTCGATTGAAATTAGCAAAAACTCATTGGTTAGATGCAGCTTGTGTAGGAGTAGTGTCCCACTTAAAAATATTGACTTCACAGCCTTTGTCAATCGCAGCTAAAGGATGGGGAAGTCGTCAGATGTGCCAGCCTAATAAATATGGCTTTCCGATTAAACACAAGACGCGATGCAAGGAGTTTTTTGGTTGTAAAACTGGCGACATAGTACAAGCAACTCTGCCCACAGGAAAGTTTGCAGGTACTCATGTCGGTAGGCTAATTGTACGAGCAAGTGGAGTTTTTGAGATGATTTCGGCAACAGGAAAGGTGAGCCCAGTGCGTCACAAATACTGTAAAGCAATTCACCGTAATGATGGCTATATGTATGCATTGTCAACTTTTGTCCAGTAAATCGGCAATTAAAGGCGTAGCGATCGGCTAAACTCCTAGGATGCGTTACGCGCTTCGCCTCCGACAAGCTTTACCAACTGAGAGGTTTCAATTAGCCATCTCGTACCATCCAAACTAGCATTCCCAAAATTTCGTCCACCGGAGGCAAGGCATAGTCATTAAGATCGATCGATACAATTTTTTCCTCTAGTTTGAGAAATCGCCACTGCGTGCCGTTACTGACACTGCCATAAATAACTGAAATTGGTTTCCCCTTCGCTTCATTAAACTTCTGCATTGCCACCATTTCTGCAACGCACTGTCCAATTCCTGTCTTCAAATCGGCTTTTTTAGCCTCAACAACCGCCACTGCGGGTGCTTCAATCTCCAGCATTTCTGGAGAACGACTAATCAAATAATCACAAATCCCGTTTAGTCCACTTTCATAATCAACCGTAAAGTCTTCCCCCGAAAACAAGCTAATATTCTGCTGCAAAATCTTCCTAACTTCCAGCAGTACCGGAGTAATAATCATTTCCGATCGAGCTTTTTCGCTACCTGTCGCCACAGCTACGGGTAAACTATTCGCCAAAAAATCTGTCAGGGTTGCACTCGGAGCGATCGGACTTATTTGCGGTAGAAATCGCGGCCCTTCTACAGTTGTTAATCCAAAGGCTTGTTTAACTTTGATAATTGAGGTGAACTCGCTGTAAGGCATCGCTCAATTTATCCTACTACTTATTCCTGCCAAATTGTCAACCCCTAAAGGTCGATAAATTGTATCTCTTTGCTGATAACTCCGCCCCAAAGAACGAATCGCATTTTGCAAATCTTCCACAGATTGACAACTGCCGCCAACCGCACCAGCCATCGTTGTAATGTGCTCTTCCATCAATGTACCGCCGATGTCGTTGCAGCCCCATTTCAGCGCTTCTGTAGCTCCATCTAAACCTAATTTTACCCAACTCGGCTGGTGATTGGGAATCAAATTGCCTAAGAAGATTCTCGATACAGCGGTGAGTAACAACGTATCTGCTAAAATTGGTTGGTCGCGGCCGACTCGACTCCGCAAAGGTGCCGGTGCTTGCTGTCCGACAAATGGTAGTAAAATAAATTCTGTAATGCGTGCCCCATAGTTTTGGTCGATCGCAGTTTGTTGGAGCGCTCGCACTTTTTCTAAATGCAAAACCTGCTGTTCGGCTGTCTCAATATGCCCGCAAAGCATCGTACTCGTTGTCGGCAAACCCAGACGGTGAGCAGTTCCCACAATTTCCAGCCAAGTTGCCGAATTTAGTTTTTCCGGGCAAATCACCCGTCGCACAGAATCGTCGAGAACTTCTGCAGCGGTTCCCGGCATCGAACCGACTCCCGCATCCTGCAAAGCCGAAATTACATAGCTGAAACTAAGATTATCTCCTCTGGCAATAAATTCTATTTCTTGCGGCGAAAAAGCGTGCAAGTGCAACTGAGGAAACTTATCCTTAATAGTTTTCACCAATTGCAGATAATAAGGTAAAAATGCGCCGTTCAGCTTAGCTTGAAGATTTAAGCCCCCCTGCATACAAATTTCCGTAGCACCCCGCTGCACTGCATCAGTTGCCTTTTCCTGAATTTGAGCCGCATCTAACCAAAAAGCGCCCTCATCTCCCTCGTCGCGGCGGAATGCACAAAAACTGCAATGCTGCTGGCAAATGTTAGTAAAATTAATATTTCGATTGATAACGTAGGTGACTGTATCCCCTGATTGTTGGCGGCGGAGCAAATCAGCGGTTGCTTGAATAGAAGCTCGCGCATCGGGATCTCTTTGCTGCAAAAGTACCAATGCCTCTGCAGAAGAAATGTTATAACCTTGTAAAGCTCGATCGAGAATTGCATCCACAGTTTTTTTGTTAGCTAAGCTACTGAATTGCTGCCTGGAATTAAGGCGTTTTTATATTTTAACTAATCAATTATGGAGGAACGATCTTCTAAAATCTCAAGTCTTACAAAACCATCCTTTACTTTTTGGGAACTGAAATTATGGGCATAAACCAAGCCAATCACCTCTTGCCAGTGCCGTCTGGGCCTTTGCAAATTCCTGCTGTACAGACTTTCAATTCAACTTTTACAGATGCAGGCACACCGCCAATTTATTTTTCCCTGGTCATTCCCACCTACAACGAGTGCAAGAATGTCAAGAGTATTGTGGAAAAATTGAGCCACTTGCTCGATGGCAGTATTCCCGGCAACTATGAATTAATTGTAGTCGATGACAACAGCCCCGATCGCACCTGGGAAGTCGCCCTGTCCCTGACACCGGAATATCCGCAATTGCGGGTGATGCGCCGGGAACACGAGCGGGGACTTTCCACAGCGGTAATTCGCGGGTGGCAGGTCGCTCGGGGCGAGGTTTTGGGCGTCATCGATGCCGACTTGCAGCATCCCCCGGAGACGCTATTGCAGCTTTTAGCAGAAATTCAGCGGGGAGCAGATTTAGCTGCTGCGAGTCGTCACGTTGCCGAGGGTGGTGTGAGCGACTGGAGCGTTGTCAGGCGATTTTTATCGCGGGGCGCTCAGACTGTGGGGTTGGTGATCCTGCCGGGAGTGGTGGGCCGAGTTTCCGATCCGATGAGCGGGTATTTTATGGTGCGTCGCAGTTGCATTGCGGGCAAAACGCTAAATCCTGCTGGTTACAAAATTTTGATTGAAGTGCTCGGCAGGGGGGACATCCGCTGGATTGGAGAAGTTGGTTACGTGTTTCAGGAGCGGCAAGAAGGGGAGAGCAAAGTTACCTGGAAACAGTATATTGAGTATTTGCGACATTTGCTGAGGTTGCGGTTTGCCCGCTGGCCGATGGGCAAGTTTCTGCGGTTTGGCATTGTGGGTTTCAGCGGCGTGTTTGTGAATATGGGGGTTTTGTACGTGCTGCGGGATATCCTCAATTGGGAGCTGACTCGCAGTCTGATCGTTGCTGCTGAATTGGCAATTATCAGTAACTTTTTGTGGAATGATTTGTGGACTTTTGGCGATATTTCTAAGCGGCAGCCAGGAAAGCGCCAGCGATTGAAACGGCTGTTGAAATTTAATACCATTTGCTTGATGGGTTTGATTTTGAATGTGCTGCTGGTTAATTGGCTGTTTAATATTTTTGGGATGAATGAATATTTGGCTAATTTAATTGCGATCGCGGCTGTGACCCTGTGGAATTTCTGGATTAATATGAAGTTGAGCTGGCGGGTAACGGAAGTAGATAGGTAATTGGTAATGGGTAATGGGTAATTGGTAATTAGTAATTGATCATTGATAAAATGACTGATTACTGATGACTAATGGCTCTTCTTTCCTATGCCTTTGAATGACTGAATTAATGATAAAGAACAAACAACTGTTGTTGCTATTGCTGTGGACGGCGATCGCCTTTATTTTGCGATTTGCCAATTTAAACTCTAAACCCCTGTGGACAGACGAGTTTTCGACTCTAGTTTTTAGCTTGGGCAACAGTTTTCGAGGGGTGCATCTCGATCGCGCGATCGACCTTTCTACATTATTACAACCGCTACAATTTGGTTCCGATGCTGGCATTGCACATGTCTTAAACCATTTGCTGCTAGAAAGCAACCATCCACCAGTATATTTTATGCTCGCCCACTGGTGGATGCGACTGTTTGGGCCCACCGAGGATAGTTTAGTTTGGATTGGGCGATCGCTCCCTGCTTTATTGGGCGTGATTTCAGTTCCCGCTATCTACTTTTTAGGCAAGTTTGCTTTTAGTTCTCGTTTAGTCGGTCAATGTGCGGCCGCGATGATGGCAGTTTCTCCCTACGGCATTTATCTCGCTCAAGAAGCTCGCCATTACACTTTAGGAATCTTATTAGTTCTTGCCTCTCTTTTTTGCCTCGCCTTAGCTGCAAAAAAGCTGCAACAGCGAGCTCCCCTGCCTATTTGGGCGGTGCTGCTTTGGGTAGTTGTTAACTGTTTGGGAATTGCGGTTCACTACTTTTTTGTACTGACTTTGTGTGCGGAAGCAATAGCATTAATTGCTGTAATCTGGCAGCAGCTTAAGGGAAGGTTGCCAATTGACAACGGCCAGCAGTCTAATATTTGGCAATTTCAAATTCTCTGGCCGCTTTTCTCCGTAGCGATGGGTACTTTAGCAGGCGGTTTAGTTTGGCTGCCGGTATTTTTGTCAAATAAATACGGCAGCGAACTAACTAATTGGATTGTCAGCGGCGATCGCACATTTTTAAATTGGATCAATCCGATTTTTCAAGCTTTAGCTGGATGGATCACTGTCATGTCTCTACTGCCGGTGGAATCGCCCAATTTGGCAGTAGTAGTTGCATCGGCGATCGCAATGACAATATTTTTTATATTGGTGCTTCCCATCCTGTTTAGCGCTCTTAAAAATTCCTTAACAACGCCCGATACTCGTTTAGCTGCTGTTATTTTCGGCGGATTTGTGCTAGGAGCAATTTTCCTATTTTTCAGCTTTGCATATATTCTAGGGATTGACCTAACTCGCGGCGCTCGATACAATTTCGTCTACTTTCCGGGGGTGATATTGCTTTTAGGAGCAACCTTGGCGGTTATTTATAACACACATACAGCAAAAAGTCAATGGTTTAATTTACGGGCGATCGAAGTTCCGGGCAAAAAAGCAGTGGTGCTAATTTTAGTAATGGGTTTTTTTAGCGGTGTCACAGTAAATTCCAATCTCGGCTATCGCAAATATTACAAACCAGACCTTTTAATTCCGGTTATCCGCCAAGTATCGAAAGTTCCCGTGTTAATTGCCACTACTCAAAAGACTCATGTAGAAATAGGAGAGTTGATGGGGATAGGGTGGGAATGGGAAAGAAGTTCGGCAACGGATTTTGTAGCGGATGTAACGGATGTAACGGATGTTAGGAAGAAAGAAGAAGTTAAAGCCTTTGATTCTCCGCTGTTTCTTTTGGCTAATCAGAGAAGGGATGCACCAGGAATAGCGGCAGGGACACTTTATAAAACACTCAGTCAATTGGAACGCCCGCTTGATTTGTGGTTGGTGAACTTTCGCGAACCTGTTAATTTAGCAGCACAAAAATGTCAGGTTGAATCGCGCGATTTCCCTGCGGTAGATGGGTATGAATATCAAGTTTATCACTGTTCTAGGTCATAAGTAAGGGGCGATCGCCGAGGGATTGCCCCTACCAAGGCGGGAACTAGACCGTCACTAAGAGTCAGCAGCCAAATGTTTAATTAAGACGCTCATCACTTCACCGGGATTTTGAGTTGGGACAAGCGGACTCCAGTCAGAAACGCAGGCAAAATTATCGCGGTGAAAAGAATGAATGACGCGGGAAACAACAGGACGAGAACTGATAATGAAAAGTTTCAAGAGTTCTCGGTTAGCTGAAGTTGGCAAGTTTGGTTCTTTAGCAGGGGGCTGATTGAGTTCGGTAGTTTGATTTTCTGGCCCAACCTCGAAAGCAAGTATTAATTCGGTATTGGGTAGCATTTGCCGGATGACTTTCAGGGAAGATTCTGCTTCGCTGCGGCTGCGAAATTGTGCGACGGGTAAGCGCTGAAAGTTGGGCAGGAGTCGGTAAATAATCCAGGCGTTTGGAGTTTCTGGGGTGTTCATGGCTGTATTGTAAATTGGGTATGTTTGCCCATAGAAAAGTGACAGAATTGCACCTTTGATTTTTAGTGCAGTCTGTTTTGGCTATGGCTGTGCCACTAACCGCTTAATTTAAGCGCTTAAATTGAATAGTTAAATAATATGGTAAAAAAAAGGCAACGTCAACGGCAACCAGAAAATGAGTTGCCTTTTCGGAGACTGCGAGAGGACGCTAACTTGAGCCAAGAAGAGTTGGCTGTGCGGATGGGGGTGTCTGCTTCGTCGGTGCGGCGATGGGAAAAGGGAGACGAACCTACGATGACTGTTCGGCAAATGAGGGATTTTTGCCGTTTGGTGGGGGTATGTTTTGATGAGTTGCCGGATTATCTCAGTCGGCCAGTAGATGAGGAGGAGTCATAGGGGGATAGATCGATCGTAACTTTATACAAACAATTCAGTTCCAAATTCATGTAAGTTTTCAAACAACCTAATAAGAATTGTTGCCGCTAGATTGCCGCTCTTGACGCTCCACAATTAGAAAACTACAATATTGTATTATGCAATGTCTGCTCGATCGACCGTCAAAAAATTAGTTTCTCAAAAATTAGTTCGCAGTACGGACTTGGTGTCCGCTCCGAAATTACAGACACCAAGTCCGCACTACAAACAGTGGGAAGTTAATATCGTCTCAAACAATCTTTATTAAAAAAAACATTATGGCTGGCAAATTCGCTAAAACCACCGTTGCTGTTTTGAGTTTACTTGCGATCGGCGGCGCGGCAACATATCTGTACTCGGATGGTTATTTAGGAGCTGATAGTAAACCCCTAGATAATGCTAAACTGATTCCGAGTGACGCTTTAGTGGGCGGCACGATCGATCTCAACCCTGAGTCTTGGTCAAAGTTACAGAAATTTGGCACACCAGAAGCTAGGGAACTTTTCGATCGAGCTTGGAAAGAGTTTGAGAAAGAATTTGCTAAGGAAAGTCCTCAACTGAATTACGATCGAGATATCAAACCTTGGCTGGGTACTGTTGTCTGGGCTGCATTACCATCAGCTAAAACCCAAGGACAGCAATCGCCTACTCCTGAATTTATCGGGGTAATTACGATTAAAAATAAGCTGAGTATGTGGCAATTAAATCAAAAGCTCAGCAAGATTAATCCTGACGAAAAATTTAAAGAGATTGATTACAAAGGATTTAAAATACTGGAGTCTACTACTAACAAAGGCGATAAAAGCTACTGCGCGATCGTGAAGCGTTATCTTGTTTGCAGTGACAAGGAGCAAAATGTCCAAAAATCTATTGATATCTACAAAGGACAACCATCTTTAGCAAGCAAGGCAGAAGTTGCCAAAGTATTATCAAGCGATTTAAAAATTGACAATCCAGTAGCTCAATTTTATATTTTTGATAGTTTAGCCTTGATAAAGGAGAGTGTGGCAAATGCTCCTCAAACTCAAAATGCACCGCTGCTCGATCGACCGGAACTATATCCGATAAAGTCTTTAAGCGGCGGTATTGGCATTGATGATGCTGGGATTCGGATTAATACTGTTGCCAATTTACAGCCGAATGCCACCACTCAAACCAACTTTCAGCCCGCAACTGAAAAAATAATTAGTTATTTTACCCAGCAAACAGTTGCTTTATTTACAGGTAAAGGCATCAATAATAATTGGGGTAATTTTGTCAGCCAAACACAAAATATTCCCGAATTCAGCCAGGGAGTTACTCAATTAAGAGGAAATTTAGCATTATTAAATCTCGATTTAGATAAAGATATTTTTGGCTGGATGGATGGAGAATACGGGTTCGGAGTAATTTCACTGCCCGACGTATCTTTAGAAAGTGCGATCGGGGTAAAAATAGTAATTCAAACCAGCAATCCTGAAGCAGCTAAAAGCACGTTTGCTAAATTGAATGTGCTGGCCCGAGGTAATGGTATAGCCGTATCTGAAAAACAGATTGCCGATCGAGCTATAACTGAATGGCAAGCGCCCAGTCAAGACTTTGTATTGGGACACGGTTGGTTAAATGCAAATTCAGTATTTATCGCTGTAGGGAATGCCAAAACATTACCAGCGATCGCAGCTACATCAAATCCAACTTTAGCACAAAGCGAAAACTTTCAAACAATTACGAGTTCTTTACCAAAGCCTAACAGCGGCTACGGTTATTTCAATTTTGAACAAATTCTGACCCTGGTCAATTCTGCTGCATCTAAAAATTTCATCGAGTCATCTGTACCCAAAGAAAATATAGCAGAATTCGATCGGACGATCGCGGCTCTTAATTCTGTACGCGGCATAGCCATGACAACTGCAGAAGTAGATAAATCGACGCAGAGGTATGAGATGCTAATCGCACTCAAGCCAGCAACTGCCGGGGCATCACTACAAACTCCGTCAGCTAATTTACCTGCTACTCCGCCTGCTGTTTCACCAACTAATCCGCCGACAAATTTACCCGCGACTCCAACAGCAACTCCGTCTCCAATTGCCAACAAAACTACTCCACCGACAAACTTACCTGCGAATCGCACTCCCAGCAAAACTACTCCGCCGACAAATTTACCAGCGAATCCAAAAGTAACTCCGCCAGCAACTCCAACCAATGCTGACAATGATTTTCGGCAAGCAGTAAATCAAGCAACTCGTGCAGCTTCTTTAACTCAAACTGCCACAACAAAACAACAGTGGCAACAGGTGATTGTTGCCTGGGAACAAGCAATTGCTGGCATGAAAAAAATACCTGCTAATAGTCCTAAATACAAAATTAGCCAGCAAAAGATTGTAGAATATCAAAATAATTTGAAGTATGCGAAGCTGGCGGTCGATCGAGCAGAAGAATAAGTTATTCTGTTTATAAATCGGCGGTTGCAACCGCGTCTACACAAATTGATGCTTTAGTCATTCAAAATCAATTTTGGATAGTGGTAATTGAAAGTAAAGAATATGGTTTCAGTGTTTCGCGGGCGATTCCCCAGATTTTAGCATACATGATGGGAAATCCTTACCCCGAAAACTCTACTTTTGGGATGATAACTAACGGCGAAGAATATATTTTCCTGAAGCTGCTGCGCGGGGAAATAAATCAATATGCGCTGTCAGATTTATTTAGTATTTGCAATAGTCGCAATAATGGCTTAAATGAAGCTATGCGGGTTCTCAAGCAACTTGTTAGTTTGTCTGTAAAGAGATGAATGGTTATAATTTGCGATCGCATTACTCTTGCCTCACACTATCGGGTACGCCCACCGCCGAAATACCCGATATCGCCTTTAAGTTTTGACACCGAATCAACTCATTAAAATCCAAACTGCGCCCTTCAATTTGCGCCACAGCCTCGATCGCCCCTAGCAAATGTCCGGCCGCTTCCGCTTCGTTGTAACCACGCCTTCCCGCTACTCTAATCGCTCCTTCGTCAGCATCTAACTCTACTTGGGAACTGCGGTTGTCGCGCCAAATTCGAGTCATGGCCAGTCCCGTCAAACCGCCCGCGATCGCAGTGCCGATCGCATCTCCCTGCAACAATTCTACAACAGTCCCGACAATTCCCGCCAGAGCCGCACCTTGATAAATATCCGGTTTAAACCACTTAAAATTGCACAGAAAACTTACATTCCGCAATAGCAGTAAATCCCGCTGCGGCTTAGATAGCAGTCGCCACAAATCAAAATTAATATAAATCGGGCGAGATTGATTCCAAGGCAAAGGAAAATCGCAGTCAATTACCGTTGATTGTTGGGGCTTATTAATAATTTTACACATCATGCGGCCGGAAGCTGGCATCACATCTAACAGGCGGCGAATTTCAGGTTCGGGATTCATAAATTTTGGGATAATTGGTAATTGGTAAGGGGGAATTGCATCTGCATAAAAAACAATAATATCTATCAGCCGCTTGTAGGGGCGGGTTTTACCGACAATAATTGCCTAAAACCTACAATCTCGTAAACCCGCCCCCACCCCATCGCTAGTTTTACATACAATATTTGTCGATAATTGACAATCTTAGGACTTATGCACGGGTCGCCAGAAACCGGGTTTTTTGCGAGAATAATTCGTTACAGCCACAGATTTGGTGAAAAACCCGGTTTCTTGGGTCAGAGTGCGTCCATAACTGATTTTATCCAAATCAAAGTTGATGTAGGTTATTGGTTGTGTGGGGGCGGGTTTCTGTAGATTTTGGACGGGAGTTAAATATTGTTCGTAAAACCCGCCCCTACAAGTCCATAGAAGATAATTAAGGGTTTTTCTGGGATTCGGGAGAGGGAGATTATTGAGCTTTCGGAGTTGCTTTTTCACTCTTGGGCGAAGGCTTCGGACTGGCAATTGCTGGGGCAACTGACGGTTTTGAATTAGCGGCTGGGGATGGCAGTGGTTTGGGAGAATCAGGGGCTGCTAGCGGGGCAGCAGGGGCTGTTTTAGCGCCTAAAATGCTGGCGTCTCCGGTGTCGAAGGTGCCGGCGATGCAAGCGATCATCATTGTTGCTAAGGTGCCTACAAATAATGCTTTCCAACCGAGTTCGGAAATGTCTTTGCGACGGGATGGAATTAGGGCGATCGTACCGCCGACAAATATGCCGACGGAGGCTAAGTGGGCGAAGCCGGAAAGGGCGTAACTGACAATTAAAACTGTACGATCGCTCACCAGTCCTTTTGCCCCCGCTTCTGCTAAACTTTGATAGGGCGGAATGGCTGTTTCTAACAGCCTGCGACCGATAATTACTGATGCTTGCCAAGAGTCGTCAATGGAGACTCCTGTTAATAGCGTCAGGGGATAAAATAAAAATCCCATAATGTTCGCTAAGGTGACAACTTTGAACAAGTCACCAATGGGGCCGGGCAAAATTGCCAGCCAGCCAAAGAATTGATTGATTAAGGAAACTAAGCCTAAGATTAAAATCAAAACAGCGGCAATGGCTACCGCCATTTTTACACCGTCCAATGCACCAATTATCGCTGCATCCAAAGGGCTGACTCGTTCGATGGGTTCTCCCCCAACAGTCTCTTGTTTGAATTCTTCGCCCTCCATTTCGGAAATTTCTTCGCCCACAAACTCGCGGCCTTTAGGCTTCGGCTCTTCCTTGGGAATGCCGCCCATTGTCAGCGGCACGCCTGTTTCTGGTACTAAAATTTTGGAGAGGACAAAACAAGCGGGAATGGCGATAATTGAGGCTGAAACTAAATGCCCTAAAATATTGGGAAAAACTGCCTCGAGAAAACTGACGTAAATTGCTAAAGTTGAAGAAGCGGCCGTTCCAAAACAGCAAGAGAGGATTGCACAAAGTTCCGAACGAGTCATTTTCGGCAAATAAGGCTTGACGACTATTGCTGCTTCAATTCCTACGAAAATATTGGCGGCACCGCTGAGGGCTTCCGCGCCGCTCAACCGCATTGTCGTATAAAAGATTTTGGCAAAAAATTCGGTGATAATTTGAATCAAGCCGATGTTGTATAGCAAGGCCATGAGGCCAGAAAAAAAGATGACTGTCGGTAAAGCTCGAAAGGCAAAAATATATCCTAAATTAACTGCCGGAGCTTTACCAGGTATCGGTACAACATTGCTCCCGAATACAAATCTAGCTCCAGCGTCAGCAGCGGTGAATACTCCATCCAGCAACCTAGTAAACCCCTCTAAAGCGTAGCGAGTTGGGGGGAACAGGAATACTAAAAATCCTAAGACTAACTGCAAGCCAATGCCCCAGATGATGACGCGCCAGGGAATATACTTGGCCTGTCGGTTTTCGGAAAAAACCCAGGCGATCGCACACAAGCCAAAGATGCCCAGAAACGAGATAAGATTGTAGATAGACATGAGCCTAGTCCTTGAAATACTTAAGAATGCCGATCGACGGTTTGCACCACATCAGTTATACTATTCATCTGACGGCAAATGCTAAAAAAAATAACGGGCTGATGAATTACGCACTCAACAGCGTACTTATGTCATTGCTTAGGTCATTCCGAACTCTGCGGATCTTTAGCAACCCTTGATTTGCCGTAATTACCAGCAGTTTAGATAGAAACTCTAACACATGGAAGCTTTTGCTCCACATCCTCCTGAATGGACTGCGACGGCGGTTCACGCTAATGAGTTTTGCTGTCCCAAGTGCGGCGCTAGCTGCACGGATGCCGCTGAGGTCTGGATTAATCGCCGATCGCCAGTATACACCGAGTTCAACCGCCGCAAGTGGCAAGAATTTTACCGCTGCCAGTGCGATTGCGTGTGGTGGGCCTGGAGTAACGATAGGCCTCCTTCTGAACTTGTGCGTCGCGATCCGAGTTCGGATGAGGGCCCGGATGAGGGCCCCGATGATGATTTTTAGAACGGTGACAGAATTTTCGATTTTATAGCAGAAGGAAGAAGGAAGAAGGAAGAAGGAAAAAGCAGTAATAGCTATGGTTTCAGCGATTAAGAATGTCCTAACCGTCTTGGCGGTTGCTATATTTAAAATTAGGGTAAGGTGCGCGGCTCGGCGCACCCTACATTTAGATAGGTGATCGCCATTTCTAAACTAATCGAGCACGTCAAGTATTCCCTTGACTACGCCTTCCATGACTCTTTCAATTAAGCTCAATTCATTTTCTCCGATAGACTCATTTAAGAGCATTGACTGAATTCGCTGTCTGTCATCGCGAGTCAGTTCGCCTGACGAAAATATCTGCTCTACTATTTGTTCAGTTAGAAATGAGGAAGTTTGAGTTTGCATGGTTGGTCTCTAAAAGCATCAATATTTTGCTTTTAACTTTATTAGAGGAGCCAGTTATTGTGTGGGTTTTTACTGTCCCACCCAATCAGTGCTCCAATCCTAGGACTCTGGGGGGATTTTGTCAATACACTCGTTACAGATCGATATAAAATCTGCATTGTATTTCCGACATTCTGGCAACGGGTGGTTTGGGAGTGCGATCGACCCCGGCGGTGGCAGTGTTCGATCGACCTTTTTAAGTTTATTGGCACTTGGGCGGAACATTACAGCTCAAAAAAAATCAAAACGATAAGAGATTAGAATGGGGCATGGGGCATGGGGCATGGGGCATGGGGCATGGGGCATTGGTCATTGGAACCAACAAATAACAACAAATATAAGAAAAATAACCACTAACTAATGACTATTGAGTAATGACTATTGACAACTGACAACTGAGAACTGACAACTGACTAATGACCTATTTTCGTTCTGCTCTAATTTTGACATTAGGTTTTTGGCTGCTACCGCTAGCAGTGCGATCGCAATCTGTCGTTCCTGCAAATGACGGCACTAATACTGTTGTTAACTCCGAGCAAAACCGCACAGACATTAGTGGCGGACAACAGTCAGGAAACGGCGCAAATCTGTTTCACAGCTTCAGCCAATTTAATCTCAGCGAAGGTCAAATAGCTAATTTTCTAACTAATCCAAATATTCAAAATATTTTAGGGCGGATTTCCGGCAACAATGTTTCCATCATTAACGGTCTGATTTCTGTAACCGGCGGCAACTCAAATTTATTCTTAATGAATCCGGCGGGAATTGTCTTCGGTCAAAATGCTAGATTAAACGTGCCGGGGTCTTTTTTCGCGACAACTGCTACAGGTATTGGTTTCGGCGATCGCTGGTTCAATTCGGCGGGAATTAATGATTACAAAGCTTTACTGGGAAATCCCAATCAATTTAATTTTAATAACTCACAACTCGGTGCAATTGTCAATGCCGGAAAATTGGCAGTTGGCAGCGGGCAAAGTTTAACTTTGCTCGGTGGAACCGTTATTAATACAGGACAATTATCCGCTCCCAACGGTCAAATTACTGTGGCTGCTGTTCCGGGCCAAAATGCAGTTCGCATCAGTCAAGTTGGCAATTTATTAAGTTTAGAAATTACTCCGTCTTTGCAGTCAGAAAACTCGGCGATCGCCCCGGTTTCTTTGCCTCAGTTGCTGACGGGCTCCGGCGTAGTGTCAGCCACAGGTTTAACGACTAACGAACAAGGCCAATTGGTACTGACTGGCGGGCAAACTGTGGCCGCAGTTGCCGGAAGTGCGATCGTCTCCGGTTCTGTAAATGTCTTTGGCCCTTCTGGGAATGCTGGCGGCACAGTCAATATTTTAGGGGAAAAAGTCGGACTCTTCGGCGCAAATATCGATGCTTCCGGCACTGACGGCGGAGGTACTGTGCGCGTCGGAGGCGGTTTCCGGGGGATGGAACCAGTGCCAAACGCCCAGGTAACTTATGTTAGTCCTGATTCTACGATCGCAGCAAACGCGATCGACCGCGGCAATGGCGGCACTGCGGTAATTTGGTCAGACAATACAACTCGCTTCTTGGGCAATATTAGTGCTCGCGGGGGCATCGCCGCAGGTAACGGCGGCAGAGTCGAAGTTTCGGGCAAAAATGCTTTAACTTTCCAAGGACAGGTCGATACCCGCGCGACTAACGGTGCGATCGGCAATTTGTGGCTCGATCCGGCAAATATTACGATCGTCAGCGGTAACGGCGACAGCAGCGGGGGTTCGACAGGCGGGGAACTCGAATCGGAACCCGAACCCAATGAAACATCGATCTCAGAAGTGCAGTTGGAACAGATGGCCGCCGGCAGCAACGTGGTTCTAGATACCCCCGGCTATATCACCGTCCAAAACTTGCCCGATAACAAACTTTCCCTGCAAGCGAGAACGGGAGACACGGTAACATTTAGAGCGGGCGGAGTGTTTTTGGTCAATGACCCCAACGATTTAATCGAGACTCAAGGTGGCAACATCAACATTTTCGCCAGCAGCATCTCTCTGGGCGGACTCAATGCCAACGGCGGCAATATCGCTCTCACTGGTAACGGCATTGACTTGAGAGGCGGCAGCAATTCTGTCACCAGTGCGGGGGGAACAATTCGCTTGCAGCCCAACGATAGCCGAGCAATTCGGATCGGTGGCACCGGCGATATTTTGGGCCTTTTAGACTTGACGGCAACGGATCTCGGCGCTTTGGCGGGGGATTTCGGCTCGATCGCGATCGGGCGCGAAAACGGTAGCACCTCGTCGATCGCGATCGTCGCACCCATTACCTTCAACAGCCCGCTGATACTTCAAGGTAACTCGATCAGGATCGACAATCCCCTGAATACAAGCGGCAGCGCTAGCTTGACTCTCGACGCGCCTCAAACTGATCTCAACGCCAACATTGCGACATCCGGCGGCGAGCTCACTTTTACAGGAAACGCATCCCTCAATGCTGACGTGGCTTTGAGCACTCAAGCTAGCGGCAACATTCTGTTCTCCGGTAGCCTAGACGGATCTCGCGCCCTGAGACTAGACGCTGGGCGAGTGCTGTTCGGCGCTACAGTCGGTCAAGCTGCACCGCTGGCGAGTTTGACTGTTAACGCCGGCAGTACCGAGGTATCGGGCAATATTGCGACATCTGGCGACATGACTTTCAACAGTGCCGTCACAGTCGATCGCACCGCCGCCCTAACCACCACTACCGGCAATATCACTTTTGCCAATACCCTCGACAGCACGCCGGGCCGGGCTAATAATTTGACCCTGCGCGCTGGCGGCAACATTACTTTTGACGGCCTAGTCGGTCAAACTCAGAGGTTGGGCCAGCTCTCGGCCGATGCTGCTAGCGTGACGGCTGCTTCCACAATTACAGCGCGCATTTTGAGCGTTAACGCGCGAGATTCCGCTCGCTTCGGGGGGGACAGCACGGCCGTTTTGGGAGCCGATATCAAGGCAGAAAATGTCCTCTTAGAGGGTAATTTAAGGACGGATGGTGGCAGCGTGAACCTGCAAGGAAGCGGCGAGGTTCGGACTGGCAATATTACCTCGAATGGTGGGAGGATTCGGGTTGAGGGAAATACTGTTGCTGCAGGTGCGATCGACTCGTCATCGGCGGGAACAGGAGGCGCGATCGCTCTCCAAAGCAATGCCGGCCCTCTAACTGCGGGAGCTTTGAACGCTTCGGGGGCGATCGGCGGAAATATTGCTCTCACCTCGAAGGCGGGGATTTCGGCTCTAGATATCAACTCCAGCGGCACTTCAAACGGCAACGGCGGGGGCGTTTCCCTGAACGCGACTGGTGACATTCAGTTGGGCTTTATCAACGCTAGAGGCGGCACTGGTGGCACTGGCGGCAGCGTTGATGTGAGAACCCTCGGTTTGTTTCGATCGAACAATGTTTTCAACGATGATATATCGGGCAATATTTCCAGTATTTCTACTACCGGAGGTGCGGGGGCGGGGGCGATCGCAATTCGCCACGGAGGCAATAGCGATCGACCGTTTGTAGTTGGCGGCGCGATCGACAATGGAACCAGAGGAAGCATTAATGCTGGCGTGGGAAACGCCATTTTGCCCACTTTTTCTTTTGGACAAACTTACACCCAAGGAAGTTTACCAAATCAGATTTCCCTAATTACACCGGCCGCGCCCTCTACTCCTGCACCAGTTCCCGAACCAATTCCCGAACCAATTCCCGAACCAATTCCCGAACCAATTCCCGAACCAATTCCCGAACCAATTCCCGAACCGCCTCTAGAGTCCGTAAATCCCGATCCGGAGCAGTCATTTCCTTCATCTTTGCAAGTAGAATTGCGATCGCCCAATCGAGACCGAAATTCCCCAATTAGCCAGGATATTTTCGCTCCTTCTCGCAGATTAGATGCGGCAGGTTCGGGAGTTTTAGAATTTGAACAAACCTTTACTCGCGAGTACGAAAAATATCTGGATTTGCCGCCAAGAAAGCCGATTACTAATCTATCGGTGATTTACGAAACCCTTCGCAAAAACGAACAAATTACCGGGATAAAATCTGCAATTATTTATATGAATTGGCTCAGGAGATCGGATGCAGCCGCAGCCAAAGAAAATGGTTCTGTGCTGGTGGCAAGTCAGGATTTATCTAATCTATTGCCTGTGAGAAATAACCTCACCTCCGGGCCCGATCGCCCCTTAGAAGATAAGTTGGCCCAGAGGTTGTCGCCACTGAGCCAAGAAATTCCCGATGTTCCTAACGGGGAGCTTTTAGAATTAGTGTTAGTCACAGCTAACGCTCAACCGATGCGCGTTGTAGTTCCGGCGACAACGCGGTGGCAGGTGTTGCAATTGGCGGATGCCCTGCAAACCGAAATAACTAATCCCAGAAGAAGAAGCAGCATTAGTTATTTGGATTCGGCTCAAAAACTTTATCGCTGGTTAATTGCGCCAATGGCCCCAGAATTGGCCGCTTTAAAGATTGACAATTTAATTGTAATTCCGGCAGCAGGTTTGCGGAGTGTGCCCTTTGCTGCTCTTCACAATGGCAAACAATTTTTAGTTGAGCAATACAGTATTAGCGTGATGCCGAGTCTGAGTTTGACTGATATCGGCTACGACAATATTGCGGATGATGAAGTTTTGGCAATGGGGGCGTCGGTATTTGAAGATAAAGCGCCATTACCAGCGGTACCGGTGGAGTTAGAGTCGATCGCGCCGCCAAGTGAAGGAAAATTATTTTTGAATCAAGATTTTACTCTCGGAAATTTGCAAGCTCAGCGGGCAAATCGGCCTTTTGGAATCATTCACTTAGCAACTCACAGCGAATTCCTGCCTGGGGAACCGAAAAATTCTTACATTCAGTTGTGGGATACTAAATTACGTATCGATCAAATGGCACAGTTGCGGTGGAATGAACCGCCGGTGAATCTGTTAGTTTTAAGCGCGTGCAGTACCGCTTTGGGCGACGAAGAGGCGGAGTTGGGGTTTGCGGGTTTGGCGGTAGCTAGCGGTGCTAGATCCGCTTTAGCGAGTTTGTGGGAAGTCAGCGATGATGGGACTTTGGGGCTGATGACTGAGTTTTATCGGCAGTTGCGGGCCCCCAGAGGCGGTGGCAATTTGATGATTAAAGCGGAGGCTTTGCGGCGCGCGCAATTGGAGATGCTGCGGGGGCGCGTGCGGATTCAAGACGGAATGTTGCGAGCCGATGGGCTTTCTGGGGATCTAATTTTGCCTCCAGAAATTGCGGCGCGGGGCGATCGAGTGCTTTCGCATCCTTATTATTGGGCCGCCTTTACAATGATTGGCAATCCTTGGTAATTGGGATGTTGAAGGAACAAGGAAAAAGAGGCGCACCATTGTCAGCAACAGGCTTTCCGGCCTGTTCCACAAAAGATAAATTTTCTTGTGGAACAGGCCGGAAAGCCTGTTCCTAAAAACCTAATTGAGAATGGTGCAATATCTCAGATGCAACCGGAAACCCTCTCAAATGTCTCGAAACTATGACATCCTAATAGTTTTCCCACAAGTGTTACCGAATTTATTAGGGTGGTGTAATGAACTACCTTGATTCGTTAATTGCCCGAAAACCTATACGATTGACCTACATTTTTAGGCATTCCGGTTTCACAGTCTTGCTGTAACAAGGCGTGGGAGTCATAATCAGCGATCGATTGACAGCTACATTTGACACAAATGTGGTTCTGTTTTCCTTTTTTCTTAGTGTTTTTACGGATATGGGTTAATTTGCACTCGCTTTCATTGTATGGTGATTCCCCCTATTTATACTCTAATTATGCAAGGCCCAAATCTCCTATGAAGACTAACGGCGATCGCACTTCACTCTGTTTTGCCGGATTTTGCAGGAAACTGTAGAGCGATCGGACTCCTGACCGGAATGTTTAGCCCTCTTATTTTTAAGAAATGTTAATAAAAAATAACTTTTCTTTTTACACTGAAGTTTTTCTTAAATTTTAGGATATTATTATGTATTAGAGGATACATTTACTTAATTAATTAACAATTGCTAAAAAATAATTGAGTATTAATACTGACAAGAGGATGTAAGAATGATTAACTTACCGGGCTACGACATTACCAACCAAATCCATGAAAGTAATAATTCTTTAGTTTACCGGGGACTGAGGAAGCAAGACAAAAAACCGGTAATTATCAAATTTCTCAAACAAGATTATCCGATGCCAGCTTCGTTAGTCAGATACAAGCAGGAATACGAAATCACACACAATCTTAACCTAGAAAGTGTCCCTCAAACCTACAGCTTAGAAAGATACCATAACAGTTTGGCTATCATTTTCGAGGATTGTGGTGGAGACTCATTAAAGCTCTGGTTGGCTTCTCACCAACTTACCTTAGAAGAGTTTTTATTAACAGCTATTAAAACAACCAGGGCTTTAGGTGAAATTCATCGACATAAAATTATTCATAAAGATATCAATCCCAGCAATATTATTATCAACTCAAGCACAGGGCGAGTTCAAATTATAGATTTTGGCATCTCTACTGTTTTAAAGCGCGAAAATCCTAGCCTGAAAAATCCTAATGTTTTAGAAGGCACTCTGAGCTATATATCGCCGGAACAAACAGGCAGAATGAACCGAGCGATAGACTACCGCACTGATTTTTACTCATTAGGAGTCACTTTTTACGAAATGCTAACGGGGCAATTGCCCTGGGATTACAGCGATGCAATGGAATTAATCCACTGTCACATTGCCAAACAGGCAGTACCGCCCCACCAAATCAATCTAGAAATTCCTAAAGCTGTTTCTAATATTGTGATGAAGCTATTAGCGAAAACCGCTGAAGCCAGATATCAAAGCCCTTGGGGAATTATCGCTGACTTAGAAGAATGCCTAGAACAATTAAAAACTACGGGAGGAATTGCAGATTTTGCCATCGCCCAAAAAGATATTACAGATAAGTTTCAAATACCTCAAAAACTCTACGGCAGAGAAACAGAAGTTGAAACCTTATTAGCAGCCTTTGAGCGAGTCAGCAGAGGCAGCACCGAAATGATGCTAGTATCCGGTTACTCTGGCATAGGAAAATCCGCCTTAGTACAAGAAGTTTATAAACCAATTACTAAAGCGAGAGGTTATTTTATTGCCGGGAAATTCGACCAATTTCAACGAAATATCCCTTACGCCGCAGTTGTCAAAGCCTTTCAATCATTAGTCAAGCAACTCTTAACAGAAAGCGAAAATCAACTCAATACCTGGAAAGAAAAAATATTAGCTGCTGTTGGCGCTAATAGTCAAATCATTGTCGATGTCATTCCTGAAGTAGAATTAATCATTGGCCAACAGCCTGCCGTACAAGAATTAGGCGCTACAGAAGCACAAAACCGCTTTAATTTAGTATTTCAAAAATTCATCCGCGTCTTTTGTTCAGTTGACTATCCCTTAGTCATCTTTCTCGACGATTTACAATGGGCTGATGCCGCTACATTGAAATTGCTACAAGTAATGCTCGCAGATGAGCAAACCAACTATCTATTTCTAATTGGTGCTTATCGAGACAACGAAGTTAACCCATCTCATCCTTTAATGATGACTTTGGACGAGCTGCAAAATGAAGGTGCAAGAATCGAGCGAATTACTTTAGCTCCCTTACACCTTCACCACATAGTTAACTTAATTACTGATACCGTGCGTAAAGACCAAAAATCAGCGCTCCCCCTCGCCGAGTTAGTGGTCAGTAAAACTCAAGGCAATCCTTTTTTTGTCAATCAGTTTCTCAAAACTCTCTATCAAGAAAACCTGCTGAAATTCAATTTTCATGAAAGAAACTGGGATTGGAATATTTCCGAAATTGAATCCGTAGGTATTACTGATAACGTCATTGAATTGATGATTGGGAAATTGAAAAGACTTCCCCAATCAACTCAGCAAGTTTTGCGTTTGGCTGCTTGCGTGGGTAATAGTTTTGACTTAAACACTCTTTCAATTATTAATGAAAAATCTTGGGGAGCCACGTTTCAAGAACTATTGCCAGCCATCCAAGAGGGATTAATCTTAACTACTTCTGAGTTAGGTGCTACCGAATCAGAAATAATTAACTCCGACTTGGTAATTACTACTTATAGATTTTTGCACGACCGCGTGCAGCAGTCAGGTTACGCTTTAATTGACTCAAAACTGCAAACAGCAATTCACCTACAAATTGGTCGTCTGTTACTGGCAAATATTTCTCCTGAGCGACGAGCCGAAAGAATTTTTGAAATTGCCGATCATTTAAATTCGGGTCGGAATTTAATCATTGATGAAGGCGAGAAAACTGAACTAGCTATTTTAAATTTAACAGCCGCTCGCAAAGCCAAAGATGCAACGGCTTATGCTGCTGCCAGAGATTACTTAAAATTCGGTCTAGAACTTTTACCGGGCGATATTTGGCAACAATCCTACGAACTAGCTTTTACCTTTCATAAGGAGCTAGCCGAAGCCGAATATTTAAACGGCAATTTTGAAGAATCAGAAGCTTTAATAGAAGTGGCCTTTGCCCAGGCTAAATCTGATCTAGAAAAAGCCGAAATTTACAACATTTTGATCGTGCAGTACACTCTGCTAAGTAAATATCAAGAAGCAATTCAATCTGGATTAAAAGCCCTTCAATTGCTGGGCATAGACTTGGCTGAAGATAATTTAAGCGAGGCGGTTAATGCGGAAATGGCGGCAGCTAAAGCCAACTTGGCTAACCAAGAAATTGCTGCATTAATTAATGCCGAAAAGATGAAAGATCCGGCTCAACAAATGGCTATGAAATTATTGGGTAACATGGGGCCGCTAACGTTCTTTTCATCTCAAGAACTGTGGAAGTTGACTGTGATTAAAGCGATTAACCTTTCTCTCAAGTACGGTTTTGTAGCGGGAGGGTCTTACTGCTATTCATGTTATGGAATTATCCTGAATTCAATTTTAGGGGATTACCAATCGGCTTATGAGTTTGGCAGACTCGCTCTGACACTGAGCGAAAATTCAAATAACTTGTCTCAAAACTGCCAAGATAGTGTGATTTTTGCCAATTACTTAAACTGCTGGGTGAGACCGCTCAAAACTACGGCGGAAATTAATAACGAAGGTTATAAAGTTGGCTTGCAATCGGGCAATTTGCAATGGACGGGTTATAACCGGATGTTTCAAACCATTACCTATTTCTTCCAGGGTATGAATTTGAATAACCTTTTGGAAGATATTGGCAAGTCGCTCCATTTCTGCTATCACACTAAAAATTTGTGGGCTATTGATATTATTATTGCTAATAAAATAGCCCTTTTAAATTTGATGGGCGAAGAGGATGAAGTTAGCGAACAACAGCATTTAGAAAATTTTCAGGGCCGTAAAAGCATGGCAGCGCTGTGCGAGTTTTATGTTTTAAAAGCGCAGACTTTATATCTTTACGAACAGTATAGTGAGGCGCTAGAAGCATCTGAACGCGCGGCAGAGCTGATCGATTATTTGATGGGTCATATTTCTAGTGCTCACCATTATTTTTACCGTTGTCTGATCTTAACGGCTCTGTATTCAGAGGTTTCTGAATCGGAGCGAACAGATTACTGGCAGCAATTAGAAGCTAATCAGAAACAAATCAAAGTTTGGGCGGACAACTGCTCGGAAAGTTTTGCACATAAGTTCTCGCTGGTGGCGGCAGAAATGGCGAGAATTTCAGGTCGAGATTTGGAGGCGATGGATTTGTACGATCGCGCGATAGCTGAGGCTAGAGAGTATGATTTTATTCAGAATGAAGCGCTGGCGGCGGAACTGGCTGCTAAGTTCTGGTTGGGGAAAGACAAAGAAGAATTTGCCCACATCTACTTGACTAAAGCCCACTATGGCTACCAATACTGGGGGGCTAAACGTAAAGTTGAGAGTTTGGAGGAAAAATATCCCCAATTAATAGTGAGAACATCAGGAAAGACAACTACTCAAACAAAGGTTAACCGCACAACGACGGCGACTACTAGCAGTAATTTGGGTGAGACGCTAGATTTAGCTACGGTGATGAAAGCTTCTCAAGCGATTTCGGGTGAAATAGTTTTGAGTAGGTTGCTGGAAAGATTGATGAAAATTGCGATCGAGAATGCGGGGGCGCAAAAAGGTTTTTTGATTTTAGAAAAAGCGGGAAACTGGGCGATTGAGGCGGAAGGTTCGGTGCAGGAGGATGAAGTTAGTGTGCTGCAATCGCTTCCTCTCAATCCAACAGCAGCTTCTGGGGGTACTCCTTTGCTTGCAAGTGCGATCGCCAATTATGTGATTCGCACTCAGGAAAATGTGGTGTTAAATAATGCGGCTCAAGAGGGACAATTTACCCGCGATCCTTATATTGCAGCCACTCAACCGAAGTCTATTCTTTGCACTCCTCTGCTGCACCAAGGTAAGCTGACAGGCATTCTTTATTTGGAAAATAACCTGACTGAAGGGGCTTTTACTACCGATCGCCTAGAATTGTTAAAACTGTTATCTGCCCAAATTGCTATTTCCATTGAGAATGCTCAACTTTACAAAAATTTACAGGAGTTTAATCAAAACTTAGAGCAATTAGTGAGCGATCGGACTCAACAATTATCTAACACCCTAGAGGCTTTAAAAGCCACCCAAACTCAGCTAGTCGAATCTGAAAAAATGGCATCTCTGGGAGGATTAGTTGCTGGTGTTGCCCATGAAATTAATACACCCATCGGAGTGGGTGTCACTGTTGCTTCAGCTTTGGCAGAAAATACCACAGAATTTGCATCTCTTTATAAAAGTGGCAAAATGAAGCGATCGGATTTAGAAGAATTTGTCGATATTGCTACCCAAAGCAGTAAGGCACTTCTAATTAACCTAGAGCGCGCGGCAGCCTTGATTCAAAGCTTTAAGCAAGTAGCAGTCGATCGCTCTAGCGAAGAACGGCGTACTTTCCAGATCAGACCTTATCTTGATGAAATTTTATTACAATTAAAACCAAAGTTGAAAAATAGCCCACATTCGCTTAAAATTAAGGGAGATAGCAAAATTGCTATAGATTCTTATCCAGGAGCCTTGTCCCAAGTTGTGACAAACTTGCTAATCAATTCTCTGATTCATGCCTACGAACCAGGGATTTCTGGGGAACTAATCTTTGCTTGGGAGCAAGAAGGCAATCGGCTAAGGTTTGAATACGCCGATGAAGGTAAAGGTATTCCCCCAGAAAACTTAAGTAAAATTTTTGAGCCATTCTTTACCACTAAGCGTGGTCAAGGTGGCAGTGGGTTAGGGTTACATATTGTTTACAATTTAGTCACCCAAAAACTAAAAGGTGAAATTGAATGTCTAAGTGAGGTGGGAAGAGGAACCAAGTTTATTATTAAATTACCGATGCAACTTGATTCACCAATGTAGAGTTACAATTCCGATTTCCTGGCCAAGATAACTAAGTAAGTCCACCTCATTAAAAGTAAAATAAGGATGACTGAAAAGGTTGCTGTCTAACTCTTCTCCCTTCTGCCTTTTGCTTAACAGGTTTTCTAACTTCAAACCTACACATTAGTAAAAAATAAAGGTGTACAGCAATGAAAAGTGATTTTGACGATTTCTTAACTCCACCATCTCCAGAAACAGTATACTTTGCCGAAGTAATGGACTCGGATGACGAGATATTGTTTGCAGATGAAACCACAGAAGAAAAAGTGAGGGAAAGCTGGAAAATTTTAGTTGTAGATGATGAGGCTCAAGTTCACACCGCTACCGAAATTTCACTAAGGAAGTTTGTCTTTGAAAATAAATCTTTAACCTTCATTAATGCTTACTCCGCTCGTGAAGCTAGACAGCTAATCCAAGAAAACCCTGATGTTGCCATCATCTTACTTGATGTAATTATGGAAACAGATGATGCTGGCTTAAACTTTGTTAAATATGTCCGAGAAGTTTTAGGCAATCATTTAGTGCGAATTATTTTACGCACGGGTCAACCCGGACAAGTACCTGAAAAAAGCATTATTATCAATTACGATATTAATGACTATAAAACTAAAACTGAATTAACGACATCAAAGCTATACACTACGATTCTAACAGCTTTGAGAAGTTTTTCTCTGAGTCAGAGTTTGCAGGCTGAAATAGAGCGACGCGAACAAGTAGAGAAAGCACTCCGTCTCAGTGAAGAAAAAGAGCACCAAAAATCTGTTGCCTTAGATCATTTTGTCAAAGAACTCCAAGAAACACAACTCCAGCTAGTTCAAAGTGAAAAAATGTCTAGTCTCGGTCAATTAGTTGCAGGTGTCGCTCATGAAATTAACAATCCGGTTAACTTTATTTACGGCAATCTCTCCCACGCCAACGACTATATTAAAGAACTCATTAATATGGTGAATCTTTACCAAAGGTATTACCCGCAACCCGAAGCAGAAATTATCCATGAAATAGAAGATGGAGAGTTGCCATTTATCATAGATGATTTACCAAAATTGCTTTCTTCCATGCAGTTAGGGATCGAACGCATTCGCAATATTGTTCACTCTCTACGCAATTTTTCTCGGTTGGATGAAACTGAAATTAAATCAGTAGATATCCACGAAGGCATTAATAGCACTTTGATGATCTTACAACACCGACTAAAGGCTAAGTCCGATCGCCCTGCTATTAATGTGATCAAAGACTATGGTGCATTGCCGCTGGTGAACTGTTATGCCGGTCAGCTCAATCAGGTGTTTATGAACCTTTTAGCGAATGCTATAGATGCTTTAGAAGAGCGGCTAAGTAGAGAAAGAGGAGATGGTGCAGTTTTTCACCCCCAGATTTTGATTCGGACTGAAGTTGTACCAGGCAATTCCCATGACAACATTAGCTCGGATTCCCGCATCCTGATAACAATTGCGGATAATGGTTTGGGCATGACAGAAACAGTTCGGGCTAAACTTTTCACTCCCTTTTTTACTACTAAACCCATAGGAAAAGGTACAGGCATGGGATTGTCAATTAGCCGAAAAATTCTAATAGAAAAGCACTGTGGTCAATTGGAGTGTATTTCTCAGCCAGAGCAGGGAACGCAGTTTATTATTGAGCTGCCGACTATCTGTAAATGCACTAAGATCGCCGCCCTAGCGAATGCCTAGAAAACTCATCGGGCTGAATTGATCGTATACCGTTTTTCAGTTGCCTGAGAATAGGGTAATTGCTAATTGGTAATTGCTCATTAATCAAAATTATGACTGAATTTTTCCCCGCAGCAAGTCCTCCCTTTCTGGGGTCGGGATAGCCACTGCGGCTTTAGCCACATTCTTCTAACTTAGAGCAGATTACAGGTTTATGAAGTAAACCCCTGAGGGCTCAATCCCCGTAGGGGAATGGCATTGCCGTGTCTAAAGCTGCACTTCATCAAGCTGGGATACGCTGTAATTGTATTGGTTTTCAATATATAGCCTTTCTCAGTAACATGAGGTGCTCACGCGGGCATAGGGCATAGGGCATAGGGCATAGGGCATAGGGCATAGGGCATAGGGCATAGGGCATAGGACATAGCCCCCATACCTCACAACGCTTGAGAACCGCTATATTTTTTAACAATATGTTCGCAGACGTTACCAACTGTGTCGTAAAAATACAGCATATTCCATATACAGCGTATTCCACGTTTATGAAGTGCACCGCGCTCTCACGGGGTTTCTTTACAGTTCTCGTATCATTACTGATTCTGTTGCTCGAAACCCGGTTTCTCGCGATCTACATCTACATGGAATATGCTGTATCACAATAGTTGAGGGCGAAAATACAAGGTTAAGACATTATTTAGCTCGTGTGAAACCAAAAAATATTTGTTATTCTCACTCAGGCAACTTGTTGCTAAGACATTCCCTTCGATTTTTAATTCACTATCTAAAATCTGCCGCTCTTTCAATTCCATATCAAAATCAAAGAAATTATTTGGCTCCTATGCGATCGCCCGCGTTGCTTAGTGATACCCTAATTGAGCAACGGCTTTTTTTGTAATATCATCTGCTCAACGTTCTTCCCTCAGATGCAAATGTCGCCCTATTTCTTGATGACATACGTGCCAAAAATACAGTGTTAAATTCAGAAGGGCTAATAATTTAGTGCCATCTTCTAACATCGCGTGTACTCCTAGACTTTGAGACTCCAAACGATCCTCAAAGCGTGAGATAGCAAACAAGAGGAATGCTGCGACTAATGGCAGGTAAGGAGTGGTTTTGATGTATCGCCAAAACTTAACTCCGTAAAGGAAAACAGCACTACCATAACATAAATTAATTAATTTGCTAGATATTCCCAATCGAGAAAGAATCAAAGTCATCCGAAACCTGTCATCCAGGAAAAAGACTCCGAGTAGTAAAGCACTAAAAAATAAGAAGATCGCCGATCGACTCCGCGGCTCTTTTTGGCGCACCACTCCGAAAGTAAATGCACAAATTGCGACTGGGATGCACCATAGGACTTCGGAAACTCCGGTGAGAATGCCTTCGTAAGGGAACCAGAAATTAAAAGGATCGCTAAACAGGCGTTCAACTCCGTCTCCCTGGTTGTAGAGTTTGGCGTATACGCTCAGCGCGCCCAAAATCAGAACAGTCAGAATGTTAAAAGCAGCTAAAAACGGTACACCCAAAAAGTTCTTCTTGAAAACTTTTAAAGAATTTGAAAACTTGGAATTTTTATCAAATAAAGGTAGAGGCTTCATAAAAAATGTCTCTAAGCAATAGAGTTCGTTACTTATTCACGGGTAGCCAAACCACAAAGGTAGTGCCGCGATTGGTTGGATATAAATGAGTTTCCGCCGAGGGCAGCCATTCAGGATTGACTGGGGAAAATACTTCTATTTCTCCTTGCATTTGGCGGACTAAATCGCGGGCGATCGCCAAACCCAATCCTGTGCCGGGAATTTCTGTCTGCGCTTTTTCTCCCCGGTAGTGCCGCTCAAATAAATGCTCTAAATCTTGGGGGGGAATGCCGGAACCTGTGTCGCTGACGGCAACTGCTATGGCAGGCAATTGGCTGTATCCTGCCCGATCGCCATCCGCTGCTTTGTACCTTACTTTAATATAAATTTGGCGGCCTGCAGGGGTATATTTCAAAGCATTGTCAATTAAATTGCTCAAAACTTCGCGCAAAGCTCGATCGTTCGCGGAGACTGGTGGCAAATCCGCCTCAATGTCGGCTACCAATTTCAGATGCCTTTCGGATGCGATCGCCTCGGCGGAAATTAACAGCGGTTTTAAGACTTCTGCCACAAAACAACAGGATTCCTGCAAATTGGCCGCAGGTGACAGCGACAGAGGAGAATGCCGGATTGATTCCACATTGGACATTGCTTTTTCTGAAGTGCCAGATCGCAGTTTTAGATGTGCTTCGCCGGTGTCAACAGTTCGATCGAACTGGCCGAGCAACTCTTGCAGCCGATCGCTCTCTCGGACAATACTAAAAGCCACATTGCGGTTTTTGTCTTCGGGTACCAGCCGCCGTGCTAACAGCTTGCCAAAAGTTCGCAACGCTGTCAGCGGACTTTTGAACTGATGCAGCAAATTGTGCATCGTGTCGTAAACCTGAGCCTGGATTTGCCGACTCGTACCCAATTCCTGCTGCATCCACTGCGATCGCTGGTCTAAAATGCAGGCTAGGGCTAAGGTGCGAGCAATTTGTTGTATCTGAGCCTCCTCTCGCTCGTTCCAAGGCCTGTCTTGCCTACCGCTGACTAGAAGTCCCATTACAGCTCCCTCGTGTATCAGAGGCGTCACAATTTGCATCCGCTGCTGCCACACATTCTCCGGGCCTTGGCACTGATGGGAAGTGCGCTCCTTTCCCGGAAGTCGATCGGGTGCGATCGCCTCTACCGTTGATTCTTCCACAGACCCAACAGGCGGCGCCAGCAGTCGCGGTACCTGTTTCACTGTCGAGCTTTCGGAAGATTGCAACCTCAACCCCTGATTTTCTTCCGATTCGGCTGAGGTTTCTGGGTAAACGGAGATCGGCACCAACTTTGCTTCGCTGCCTTCTACCAACTCTTGTGTCAGGTATACCGCGCTGAATTTCGCTCCCAAACTAACGGCGATGGCTACCTGCGAGCGGCAAAGTTTGACAAATTCTGAACTGGCTGGCATTAACATGAGCGCCACATCATTAAGATATCTAACGGAATTCTAAGTAAATTACAAATGATCGGCCACCGATTACTGATGAGAGACTTCTATATTTCAGATTTATTCCCTTTGATAGAAGACAGCTATGTTGAAGGCATGGGGCTTTCATGAACCAAAATTGCCCCGCATCGCCGTCGGCGCAGCTTCCACCGATCCCCAAGCTTGGCTTTTGGCGGAACTTGCGGCCAACCATACCACAACCGCTACACTTTTGTCGATCGGCACGAATGTTAAGATTATGTCGATATATTAAAAACAGTTGATTTTTTGAGCTAGAACGGATATACTGGCCTCGGATTTGGTAGCTATCATTACAACCTGTCTGCTCATACTGTCTGCTCACAGAGGAGGTAAAGAAATTGGCCAGGAGACGCAAACGCAAGAGTCGCCGCCGACAAGAAGGACGCAGAATTTTAGAGTGTGTGCCTCAATATAGCATCGAGAGTGGCGAAGATAAACCCGTAACAGCGGCTCGCAAGTTCATCCATGCAGAAGGCATTGCTCCCCCAGCTTTGCTGTTAGTCAAGCGTAACGAGCATACCACTGACAGATACTTCTGGGCTGAAAAAGGTTTATTTGGAGCCCAATACGTAGAAGAAAACCATTTCTTGTTTCCCAGCTTAAAGGTGATGTTGGAAGCTACCACAGAAAAAATTCCTGTGGTGTCAGCCAGCCGCGCATAGCTCAAAATGTTTAGCTCAAAACATTGACGGCAATGTTTTTCTAAGTCTTTTAACAAAAGCGCGAGAGTTCTCATTGTCTGGAGAGTGCCAACTGAAATTTCTGCGAAAAGTCCTTATGAATTAGGGTATAAGGAGCCATCGCAACAGGCTTGATCGCAGCCCAAGGGCGATCGCCACAATTGGCACTTTCACGATAATGGTTTTTTTTGATTGACTGTTTTGTCTATCGAACAAGTGGATCAAAAAAACAGCCACGGGTTTATCAACGAGAAAGCCGCTCTTGAGTTATGGGTTTGTCAGCTAGAAGTCTAACTACGGCATCTAGCATATCAAAAAACGTTCCGCGTCAAACTTTTAATCGATCGGTTTCAAATCTAAAGCTTTTTGCATGGCTGCTAGTTCATCCCGGTGAGCTCTGACAGTAACAAAGCTCTTGGTTGGGCTTCCCGACTCAGCAACTGATTCGAGTTTGAGCGAGACTTGCTCAGAGCGTCCAGCTTTTTTCCAATAAAATACCCCCGCCAGCGGGGACAGCAGTACCAAAGCTAGGAAAATTTGACCTTGTTGGGGAACTAGCATTCCCAAAACCAGTCCCAAGCACAGAGCGCCGCCTGCACTCAGCAGAGTTAGAAAAATAGCTAGAAACCAACTCGGCCTGACAAAACCCTCAAACGTGACTTTATAGTTGGGGGCATCGACGGCTGCAACTCGGTAAGCTCTCTGGGCAAAATACTGTTGTAAGTCGGTTAACAGTGACTCTTGGGCGCTCTCGGAAGCCAGCTTGACTTGTTCGATTCGATCTTTGACTGAAGCCTTGATGAAGAAAAACAAGCCAACAGCCAGCAGTAGCGTCAGCACAAAGGTAGAAGGAAGAACAGCAGTATCCATCGGTAGAAGTTTGTGTAATTGAAATTATCTACTATTACTTTACAGAACTTTACATAAAAAAGCGATCGAGGACTTACGCAGACACTTTTTTACCAAAATTCGCAGAAAGCTTCTTCTGCAAGGCGTTTTGCTCTCCATCACCCAATTCCCCTATCTCCCCATCATCCCTAATTCTCAAGTGACCGTGCGTAAGTCCTGACGTTGTGTAGCTGCTTTAATCGGTGTGCGGCGGGCGATCGAGCAAAGCGAAGGCAATCAGGCAAATCGCTTTGCAAGTAGCGCCAGCATCTCCAGGGTTTAGGCATCCGATTCAAACTCGGTTAACCCGTCTGACCAGTTTCTAAGGCGCGGGAACGACGCTCTGACGCGCCGTTTCCCTGACCAATGTACTCGTGCCACAGACGAGCGAGGTCTTGAGCTTGGTGCCGCCACTCAGGGAGGATTTGATACATCCGGCGGGGGCGGCCTCGTCCTTCTACTTTTTTCCAGTAACCGGTAATTACACTTTCATCTTCGAGGAATTTCAAAGCGCTGTAGAGAACGGTATCAGAAAGTCGGTAGATGGGGAATTCCCTCTCTAGTTGGCCAATCAGTTCTGTACCGTAGGAATCTCCGCGCAATAACACGGAAAGAATGTAACACACCGCTAGTTCCTTGTTTAGATAAACAGGAGGGGGGTCTTGAAAAAATTGATAGATATGTTCAAACTTCATCTGTCTTGTCCGCTGGAAACTCTCGTGATACCGTCAGGTTAACGGGAGAGGAAAGCGGGGCGGGGTGTGCCGCTTCCTAATGATTAAGTGGGACACCGGGGAAACAGAGGTGCAGTATTTCCCCAGTGAATGTTGATAGCCCCAAACGCTTGTCCTGCACTTCGGTAATGTTTGCCTGCGGCTTGGTTGAGCAGCGCGGGCGTAACTAGCGCAATTTTTTTCCTCTTCCAATGTATCGCAGCGACTATTGTCAAGTGTGCGATCGCCTGCAAGAGTTGGCAGTTACTTTGGGAGTTAGTGTGTTAACTGAATTTGCAGTTGATGTTTGCGTTCAAGCGCAGGCTTTAAACCGAACTCAGGCCTAACATAGCCCGCAGTGTAAAAGTTAGAAAGACAAAAGTCGCTACAATCGAACTAATCAGGGCGATCGCAGTTGCCGGTCGATCGAGCAGGGGTTTGAGTCGCTCGAACAGGAAAAAGAAAATTCCCAGGCATATCGTAATGAAAAAGCGCGGGTAGCGAGAGACGTTATTAATAAAATCTTGCATGAGCTTGGTGGGGTAAAGTGTCACAGCACAATCTTTGACTGGTAACACTTGTGAGCGAGTTAGACAATTTTGGCACAGCCGGAGCTAAATCTGCCGATCGGGCGATCGGGCATTTTTGCCGGCGAGGCTGACATATATAATTCTAACGAAAACTTTTCGCCGATCGCTCCTGCACTCTCTGTTTAATGCCACGCGACCTCCGGTAACAACTTCAGAAGTATGTCTATTGAGTTGTAGTTGTGATAAATATTATAGGGCCGTTATTTCTAGATAAATGTCTGCTTCCGCACCTTCTTTCGTCTTGCCACGTCCCTTTCTGAAATGGGCAGGAGGCAAAACTCGGTTGATTGGACAATATCAACCTTATTTTCCTGAAAAGTTCACCACTTACTACGAGCCTTTTTTGGGGGGCGGAGCTGTATTTTTTTACTTAGCACAGCAGCACCCTGGTTTGCAAGCTGTTTTAACAGATATTAATCCTGAGTTGATTAATGCTTATCGCTGTGTCAGGGATAAAGTTGAGGAGCTGATTCTACTTTTAGAGGAGCATCACTTAGAACATACCAAGGCCAATAAAGATTATTATTACTGGGTGCGATCGCGCTCCTACAAAACAGATACAGAAAAAGCAGCACGCCTGATTTACCTAAATAAAACTTGTTACAACGGCCTCTACAGAGAAAACTCAAAAGGTGAATTTAATGTTCCCATAGGTCGATACAAAAATCCTAACATTTGTCAAGCAGATTTACTGCGATCGGTCTCATCTTTACTCGCGCCCGCTCAAATTGAAGTCAGAAAATTCGATGAAATTTTGGATTTTGCTACAAGCAGCGAAGACTTTGTTTATTTTGACCCGCCTTATTATCCAATCAGTGCGACCAGTAACTTCACGACTTACAGCCGGGATAATTTCAAAGAATCGGAACAGCTTAAACTGAGAGATATTTTTGCCCAACTAGCAGAACGGGGCGTGAAAGTTATGCTGTCTAATTCAAACTGCGATTTTATCGAAAAAATCTACAGCGATCCTCAACTTTTCCCAAATAAATCTCTGCCAAAACTCATTGAAATATCAGCATCTAGGGGAATTAATTCTAATAGTTTTAAGCGCGGAAAAATCAAAGAATTATTAATACGTTCATTTTAAATCTTACTTAAGCAAAGTCTCTAATTAAGCATATTTTGTAGGAGCAATACGTGGTTGCCCCACACGAGGCAAAGTTCCGTAAGTCCTGTTACAGATATTTGTTAGCCCAGGTAATGAAACCTTCGAGCTTGTGAACTGCCAACAGATTTTGATTGTCAGGAATTTGTTTTTTAAACCAGTCGATCGAACCTTGTCTCATACCATCACCGCCCACTATAACAATAGTTGGCACCCGATAACAATTTTTAATATTTAAATTTAGGTAAGGATACTTCTCGTCTACTGAACCTTTGTCTTCTTGCCACTTGCACTCAACAATTAGACCCAGAGGAAACAAACCGCAACCAACAATATAAAAATCGACATTTATTTCAGTTTCATAAATGCTAGACCCGATATAAACCTGTTTAGCATATCGCTTGGGATTTTCAGTAGAGATTAAGAGCCAATCTCGCTTGCGCTTTTTCGGCAACTGGGGACATATTTCGAGATATCCGTGGCCTCTCAACGTACCTTCTACAGTTGTTTCTAAAACAAAACCCGTTTTATTGGCTCTAAAACCCCTATTCATTTTGTTGCCTCCTGAATATAATTTGAATTAAGCCGATCGCACTTGAATCACCCCTCGGTCGAAAACCCGTTTGTCAGTACCGATAGAACTGACAAAAATCCGGTCTTCATAGACATCAAACGTCGCAAAACTCAGCCGGCTAGCAGAATACTCCGTCCACTCAGAACGACTCACCGGACGAGTGCCCGCGCCAGCACCGCAAATTAAATAAGTCGTACCGTTAATCGAGCGAGTGCGTTCGTAACTGTGCTCGTGTCCGTTGATATAAAGCTGCACGCCGTACTTTTGAAACAAAGGTGTCAAAGTCTTAATAAGAGATTGATCCGATCCGTACACGCCAGAGGAATAAATCGGGTGGTGGCCGAACACAACTTTCCAAGGTGCGGTGCTCTGACTCAACTCTTTTTCCAGCCAAACAAGCTGATTGTTCCAATCCGCATTGTGATTGGTATCTAAAGCAAAAAACTGTACTGGATCTCGCCGAAAAGTATAGTAGCGACCTTGCATATTAAAACCCGCATATTTAACTTGCGGATCGCCGTTAGCAGTGCGGATATCGTGATTTCCCAGACAAGCATAAAATTTTACACCTTGCTGTAATAAGGGCTGATAAGGTCGCTCGAAAACAGCATTAATTTTTTCAATTTCGCCGTTATTGTAGATATTGTCGCCGGCGAGAACAGTAACATTAAAAGGGTTTTCCCGGTGATATTGCGCCATCGCCTCAGCGACAGCATACTGACCTTCTGCGCCGGTACCGGTGTCGGCTACCGAAATAAAGCGTAAAATAGGCGGTGAGGCCGGCAAAGCGACGATCGTCCTTTCTGCCTCAACGTTAGAAGGCGCAGCAGCGTTGGCGTCTGTACCCCAGGCACTCCGAAGCTGAAACATTTTCCAGACTCCGGCCAAACCTAAGCTGCTGAGACTGCCTAAAATTAGAAAGTGACGGCGTTTGATGCTCATTTTGATTCAGTTACAACTAATGAAATGATAAATTAAGGTTGAGATGGCTCAACTAAAAATTTATCGCTTTTAGATATATTTGCAACGCCCCAAGGCAGAGAAAATGTCAGAAGAACAACTAAACCAGTCAACTCCAGAACCCTCTCAATCTCCGACACCGGAGGTTGATTCGGCCGCCAAGTCTGCCCCCACTGGCAGCAAAACTCAAAATGCCAGCAGCGCGGTTCCCAAAAATCAGAGAATCAAAACTTTGATGGCATCGATTGGGAACTTGGGAAAAAAAGGCCAAAAATTACCAGCCGAACCCCCCTTGCAGCAAGTAAAGCCGATCGCGCCCACCGCTTCTGACTCAGCAACAGTAACTCCTGCGGCTGTTGCTGCGGAAGTTAACAGCGTGCCACCAAAAGTTGCTGTAAAAGTTGATAAAAAGCCTGTATCCCAACGCAGGGAAGGGAGCTTTTTACAGAACGTCGGTGTACTTTGGCAAAGTATTGTGCGGCTAGTGCGATCGCTACTGCCACCATCTACGAACCAGAAGCTGTCCGATCCAATTTTAAACGCCGCCATAGCAGCAATTCTAATCGTTGCAGTCGGTTTAACTCTCAACAGTTTCTCCCCAAAACCGCCGGAGAAAGTAGCAAAAGTGCCTTTGCCAGCAGCGCAGCAGTCGCCGCAAACTTTTGATGATTTTCTGGCATCGGGAACGCCGAAATCCCCAGAGGCGATCGTACCATCTGAGCCAATCTCTGCTAACTTCAAAAGCAAGTTGCCCGATTTAGTGGCGCCGGAAAAACCGCAACCAGTAGAAATTATCCCACCGCCACCGCTGACGCCCGAACAATCTCTAATTGCTGCGATTCAAAATCAAGTTACTGACATTAAGAATCGACTGGGTGGTAGTTTAGTTGAGTCTGTTCAAGCTAATTTTGCCAGCAGCATTTTGACAGTAAAAGTCGCTGAAGATTGGTACAAACTCAGCGAAATTGAGCAAAATCAACTAGCAACGAAGATGTGGAAGGAGGCTAACTCACTCGATTTCAGCAAGCTAGAAATTGCGAATATGGAAGGCAAGTTAATAGCTAGAAGTCCCGTTGTTGGTTCGGAAATGATTATTTTAGACAGAGGGATTAATTAGAATTTAAATAGTCTGTATCTGTACACCATCTGACCAGCCTTACAGTCCAGGACGCAGCACCTAATTATGTAGGTGTGCAGTGCAGACCTTACCGCTGCTGATTTTTTTTAGGATATTGAACTTTTCTCAAATTCGACAGAATGCTACCATTAAATTAATTAACTTTGAGGAAAATTGAAAAATGACAATTTTAACTCAAGTCGAACAAGTAGAAATTGAATATCCCAGCAGCGACGGAGAGCCGATGGCTGAAAGCGACATCACGCGCGATTACATGACTTACAGCGTAGAAGCTGTCAAGCTTTATTTTCAAGAACGTTCTGATGTTTACGTGTCAGCTAATTCTTTCATTTATTATGAACAAGGGAACAACCAAGCGGTTGTTGCTCCGGATATTTATGTGGTGTTTGGAGTGACCAACCGCAAAAGGGATAATTATAAAGTTTGGGAAGAAGGGGGAATTACTCCCGATTTTGTGTTAGAAATTACTTCGGAAACAACTCAGACGAAAGACCAAGAAACTAAACCGGAAATTTATCGGGCTTTGGGAGTTAGGGAATATTTTCAGTACGATCCGTCGGGAGATTACCTAAATCCGATTTTACAGGGAGTACGTCTAATAAACAATCAGTATGAGCCGATTGCAGCCAACAATATCGCTTTCGATACGCTGTGGTTGTTCAGTGAAGTGCTGGGACTGGAATTGCATCTAATTTCAGGAGAATTGAGGTTTAGAGTTCCTGAAACGGGTGAGTTTTTGAAGACTCACAAGGAAGAAAACCTGGGACGACTGGCCGCGGAGTCAACATTGCGCCAGCTAGTAACTCAACTCTTAAATTCTGGAAGGAGTCTGGAACAGGTAGCGCAAATGATGAATTTATCGACCCTGGAAGTGAGACGATTGGTAGGGGAAAACTTTTGAGCGATCGCACTTTTCCCAGATATCTGGGAAAAGTGCGATCGAAGTATTGGACAAAATGTCAACAGTCAGCAGTCAACAGTCAGCAGTCAACAGTCAACAGTCAACTATTAACTCATGACTAGAAAGGCTTATTAGTAGGTTTAAAACCCTGCTTTTGAAAATAGGTTCGGAATACCTCTTGAGCAATTGGTGCCGCCGATACAGAACCAAATCCGCCGCCTTCAACTATAACTGCGATCGCAACTTCCGGTTTGTCAGCAGGAGCAAAACCCACATACATAGAATTGTCAGGATGACCGGGCATTTCCACCGTTCCTGTTTTGCCCGCACTTAAAGGAATAGTACCATCATTCAGGCGTTTGCCAGTACCTTTTTTTACCACGTCAATCAATCCCTGGCGAACTACATTCAAAGTTGCAGGCTTAATACCTGTGGGAACTTTTTTGGTAATAGGAGTGTTGGTTTGAGAAGCCAATAAATGCGGCTGAACTCGATAACCGCCATTAGCAACAGTTGACACCATCACAGCCAATTCTAAGGGAGTACAAAGTACCAAACCTTGACCGATCGACATTGTTACCGTATCGCCAACATACCAATCTTCCCCATACATTTTCTGTTTCTCTGCGGGTATCGGAACTTGACCGTGATTGGCGGATTCTAACCCCAAAAGCTCTAAATTAATAGTACCGCCAATGCCCATTTTTTTAGCTGCTTTAGCCATTTCTTCGGGGCCGGCAGCCATGCCTACTTGATAGAAAAACGTATTGCTGCTGTAGGCTAAAGCATCGCGGAAACCGATAACACCGTAACCGCCGCTGTGTTCGTTAAAAGAAATTCCGCCGATGTTAATTGAAGAAGAAGTGCCCAAAGTCGAGTCAGGAGAAAACTTGCCCGACTCCATCCCCGCTATAGCAGTGACAATTTTAAAAGTGCTACCGACTGGATAACCTTGAACGGCTCGATTTAAAAACGGTTTTTCTGGCCCTTGCAGCCGATCCCATTCTGTTTGAGTCACCTTGCGGGTGAAAATATTGGGGTCAAATGTCGGCCAACTAGCCATTGTTAAAAGAGCTCCGGTTTTTACGTCGATCGCCACAACTGCACCCAGGCGATCGCCCAAAGCTTTTTCCGCAGTTTTCTGCATATCTAAATCTAAAGTTAGCTGCACCGGTTTGCCGGGAATAGGGTCTTTTACACCTAAATCTTGGATTTCCTCGCCCTTAGCATTCACCTCGATTAAACGGTTTCCCCAAACGCCCTCTAAAGTTGAATTGGCTAATTTTTCAACTCCCATTTGACCGACGAGCATCCCCATCGGATATGCAGGATTAGCTTTTAATTGCTCTAAACTAGCTTCGCCGACGTATCCCAAAAGGTGAGCTGCTAATTGCTGGTGGGGATTGTCACGGCTCGATTCTACGCGAATTTCAACTCCCCGCAAAGTATTAGCTTGTTCTCCCAACGCGACGAAAGTACCGACATCGATATCTTTACTAATTCGCACTGGCAGGGCTGATCTGTAGCCAGCTCCATCGATTTTTTTGATAATTTCGGCCGCGGGGACTTTGACGATCGGGCCCAGTGTAGCGGCGATCTCTTGCCACTCCTTGGCCGATCGCTCTTTTGGCCACACATAGACCGATCGAGATACGCGGCTGGCCGCAAAAATTTTGCCGTTGCGGTCTAAAATTTGACCCCGAGTAGCTGGGACTGAAACAGGGCGAATGCGGTTATTTTCCGCCCGCTGTCGGTTGTAGGCTCCCTGTATCAGTTGCAATTCGGCTAGACGAAATATTGGTAGCGCCATCAAGGTAGTGACGATCAGCATAAAAATCATAACTTGGAGCGATCGGCTGCGTTGCCGTGAAGCATTGTCCAAGCCATTTTTGTCGAATCGGATTTTAGAGTTAAAAGAAAAATCGCCAGCCATATTAATTAATCTGCTCTTTTTATTCAACTAACAGGTTGATACGGTTCCCATCCGGATTATTTTGCCGATGATACACCGATTATAACTTCTCACTCTTTAGTGACAGACATAAATTCGGCCCGTTGGTAGACGAATCAGCCGGATTGCTTGATTAAGGTAGATATTAAATATCAGGTTTTTTTGACAATTCAACTGTTAAGGAGGTACGAGCGCTGTGGAACCGATCGATTTTTTGATTGCTTGGCTGGTGACGGGCAGCAGCTTGCTGCTAATTTCTCAACTGCCGATCGGCGTACAAATTGACAGCACACCGAAAGCAGTAATTTCCGCTGCGGTTTTGGGAATGTTGAATGTTTTAATTTTGCCAATTCTGAAAGCAGTTTTTTTCGTGCCGAACCTACTGACGCTGGGGTTGCTTTCCGGCGTGTTTGCTTTTGTAATGAACGTGATTGTTTTTGCCTCGGCTGCGAAGTTAGTTGAAGGATTTAGTTTGCGGATGGGCCTTTGGAGCGCGGTACTGGGGGCGATCGCCTTGGCTGTAGTTAGCAGCTTTATCAACGGCGCACTGATTTAGCAACTTCCCCTGATAAAGGGCGATGGAAATCGCCCGATATTTCCCATCCTTAGCTGGCGCGTTTCGTGTGCTTACAAGCGATTGAAATCGCCGAATATTTCTTCTCCCTTCTTCCTTCTATCCGTTACATCCGTTACATCCGTTAAACAATCCGTTACATCCGTTACATCCGTTACATCCGTTAAAAAATCCGTTGCCGAACTGCCTTCTATCCGTTACATCCGTTAAAAAATCCGTTGCCGAACTGCCTTCTATCCGTTACATCCGTTACATCCGTTGCCGAACTGCCTTCTATCCGTTACATCCGTTAAAAAATCCGTTGCCGAACTGCCTTCTATCCGTTACATCCGTTATAACAATCCGTTGCCGAACTTACTTCCCCATCAGCGACTTATAGGCTGTCACCTTAATATCAATCCCAGTAATATCTGTCCCCACAACAACAGCCACCGCTCCTAAATCCAAGGCTTTTTTAGCCATTTCCGGCCCAGCGATCCCGCCTTCGCAGATAACGGGAACCTTAAGCTTTTCTACCATTTCCGCAAGCAAATCAAATCCGGGCGGCGAGAAATTTTTCGTCTGAGCAGTGTAGCCAAAAAGAGTAGTTGCTACAGTATCTGCACCAGCTTCGGCTGCCGCGATCGCAGCTTCTATTGTATCTACATCCGCCATCACTAATTTGCCCAATTCGCTGTGAATGCGCGCGATTAATGTCTTTAAGTCTTCGCCGCCAGCAGGACGGTTTCTCAAAGTAGCGTCAACGGCGATAATATCGGCTCCAGAATCGGCGATCGCCCGCGCGTCTTCAAACCGAGGAGTAATGTAAATCTCGCATCCCGGCAATTCCTGCTTCCAAATCCCAATTATGGGAGCGGATATCTGTTTTCGCACCGCTGCAATGTGAGCCGGAGTGTCAATCCGCACGCCCGATGCACCTCGATTGATGGCGGCTTGAGCCATTGCCGCAATTACGATCGGATCGTGCAGCGGCGAATCAGCAGGTGCTTGACAAGAAACAATTAATCCTGTAGGAATTTGACAATTAATCATAGCGAATTGGGGATGGGGAATTGGTAATTGGGAATTACAAATTATACCAGTTCAAAAAAAAGTATGTAACTGTAGACCAGATCCCAACCCATATCCAATGAGTCATTCCAAAATCTAAAATCTAAAATCTAAAATCTAAAATTGTATTACCCATTACCAGTACCGGCCATTAAAGAAATAATTTTGTCAAGCAATTGCTCAGGATGAATCGGTTTAGTCAAACAATCGTTAGCTCCCGCCGTCACGAAAGATATCTGAGCTGGCGGAATTTCATTAGCGCTTAAAGCCAGAATTTTGATATTTTCAGTAGCGGGTTTTTGGCGCAGTTGGTGAATTATTTCGCAGCCATTCATACCGGGCAAACGCATAGCGACGATCACAGCATTGGGCTGCAAAAGTTCAATTTGTTCCACCGCCGCCGAACCTTCAATCATCCACACCACTTGCATTCCTGCGACTGTCAGGATATCGCAAATCAGCATGGCAGTTTCTTCATCTTCTTCGACGAGCACGAGGCTGCCCCGCAAGGAGGAAGAATGCAGCGGTAAAGATGAATTAGATTTTTCATAGGTGAATTTGGTGGATTCATCTTTGGTTATACTTTGGATGGGTATAAAAACGGTAAAAGTAGAGCCGACATCAACTTTAGAGTTGACTTCGATCGCACCGCCGTGAAGCTCTACTAACTGTTTAGTTAAAGCCAATCCTAGACCGGTGCCGCCGTATTCGCGGCGGTAGGGGGAATCCAACTGCTGGAATTTTTGAAACAACAGCGATCGCTGATTTTCGGGAATTCCAATGCCGGTATCTTTGATTTGAAAAACAGCGGTACTGCCAGCAGGTGCAGTACCGGGCTGCCGCACTGCAGGCGTTCGATTTTTATCTTCTGTCACCCAAACTCGCAGGATGACTTGCCCACCTTCGGGAGTAAATTTAATCGCATTTCCTAAAAGATTGAAGAGAATTTGTCTCAAGCGGCGCGGGTCAGCGATGAAGCGATCGCACTCTTGTTTTATCCGCTGTTCTTGCAGCAGTTCCACGCCTTTAGCCACAGCTTTTTCTTTGAGGGCGTGCAGGCTCTGAGAAGCTAATTTAGAAAGTGAAAATTCACTAATTTTTAATACTGCTTTTCCAGCTTCTACTTGCGATAAATCTAAAATATCGTTGATTAATTCTAATAAGTGGTCGCCGCTGTCTCGGATAGTTTGCAGGTACTGCCGCTGCTTTTCCACTGGAACTTCTTTACTGCCAACTTTGCCGTAAGACCACCGCAGCAGCGTGTCGGAAATGCCGATGACGCAAGTGAGAGGAGTCCGCAATTCGTGGCTCATAGCTGCCAAAAATTCGCTCTTGGCGAGGCTGGCAGACTGGGCGGCAACCAGTGCATCGCGCAGTTCTCGCGTGCGCTCTATTACGCGCTGTTCTGAGGTGCGCTTTTGCTGCTGGACTTGTGCATAAAGTTCGGCTTGGTAAATGGCGATCGCCAAATGTTCTGCTATTTGTCGCAAAAATGTTTTTTTGCTTTCTTCCCAATCGCGAAAAGTACACTGGTGGGCAATTAGCAGCCCCCACAAGTCGTCTTGAACTACGATCGGCACTAGCAACTTGGCCCGCACCTTCGCCCGCCGCATCAACTCTAAAAAACAAGGCTGCGAAGAGTAAGTTGTTTCCACATCCGCGACGCACAAAGCCAAACCTTTGTGATATTTCTCTCGGTCAATGACTCCCTGGGTAAAACACTGCGCGTCTTCACTAAAATTTAGTACAGACGAGATAGCATCGTTGGCTAAAGCTTCGTAGGTAACGCGACCTAAATACAAGTAAGACCCGGATTTTTCTGGGATTTCGCCAGACCCCGAAACCGCCGCAGGTATTTCTTTAGCTAACTCGCCCTTGTGCGGCGCTGGCACTTTTTCAAATTGATAAATTAACAGGCGATCGACCTCCAAAAACTCTCGCACTTGCTCGACTGCTTTTGACAAAATTACAGGCAATTCTAAACTCTGGCGGATTTGAGTTGTCACCTGATTCAAAAGTCGCTCTTGTTCGAGCTGCTGCTGCAAAGCATCTTCCACTGGCTGACAAAATGAAATGCAGGGAGTGGCAATTTGTAATTGATTGACTGCTTCGGCAATCTGGCTCTGTAGCGTTTCTGGATCTATAACTTTGGGCGCCGATTTTCCCTCTATTTCTGTTTGGCTGTGTAGGGGCAGGCGATTATTTGGGCTGGCATGGGCAGCGAGAATATCCAGCAAATTTAGGGTGAATTCGCTTTGAAGAACGGCCGAGTTGGGCTGTATATTTTTAATTGCTTGTTTGAGGGCGGGAATGTCAATTTGCCACGAGGGTGCGGCCGTTATTTCTGCGAGTTTGTCTGCGAGGGGAGACAGGAAATTGGCGATCGCCCCGGGGTCGAAAGTCAACTGCACATTCAATTGCGAATCGAGATTTTTTTGGCTGTGCTTGTGTCCGTTGGTTGCGAACTCATCTAATAGATTGCCCTGCAGCAGCGCGCTAAAATGCTCTGATACCACTGCTGCAAACCTTTCCGACGAATTTTCCAGATTTTGAGAATCAGCGATCGCATCGTCGGTGAGCCAAATCGCCCCTGGGATTTCAGCCATTTGCTGTAACAACTGGTAAGCAGCCTCAAAGCTTGCTAGCGGCAAAGTCCGATTTAAGGTTTTTGGTTTCAATCTAGATATTTTCCCGGTTGTTGTGAACTAACCTGACGGTCAACGGAGTACCGTTAGACCGCAGGCTTCTTTTTCCTTTTTTGCAAAGGCTTTTTTGAGTGACGGAGTTCCCCCGCCACTTTCGTAACTCAAACCAATCTTCCTTATAAGTTTAGCTGAATTCTCATCTCGATCTAAAGATTCCCCACATTGACAGGAATGCCACCGCTCCGATAATTCTTTTGGGACTTTATTGAGGCAGTTCCAGCAATGCTGGGAAGTTCCTTTCGGGTCAACAAACAAAACACTTTTACCTAATTTCCAAGCGACATATTTCAGAACGTTGCCGAATTGCCCGTGAGCAGCATCAAGCATAGGTAAGGATTCAGGTCTGAGAGTGGGGAATTAAAGAAGGCATAAATAAGTCACAAGAATGGGCAGATATAGCATCA